>JAENWU010000064.1 GCA_016649905.1 Thermoleophilia bacterium | reverse complement strand
GGAATCTGGCGAGACTCGGTGGTCGTCGGGCCAGGACGCAGGGAGCCCGAATAGCAGCGCTATTTGGGCGACTGAGGACGCCGCACGGCGATCATCCGAGGCCGCCAGAAACCGGTAAACGTTGGTGGTCACACCACTAGGACGAGACGAAACGACGTTCCTGTCGCTGCTGCCAGCGGGATTGCTCCTGCTCGCGCTCGCGGTGGCGGGCCTGCTCGCGCTCGCGCTGCTGCCGCGATTCGTCGGAGTCGCGCAGGCGTTTATCCACTTCGAAGCGGGTCCTGCGAACCATATCCCGCAACTGCCTGGTCTCCTCGCGGTACGCCTGCCACCTATCGTCGTCGGCCATCTCCTTTTCGACGATCAGCTCGCGCAACTCGACCACGGACGCGTGAAGCTCGGCGATCTGCCGCTCGAGGTCTCCCTCTGGGAGCGCGGCCTCTTTCGCGAGATCGATCCCGCCCGCCGGGCGAAAGCCGACCAACCGCATGACAAGCACCACCGCGACAGCAGCTCCCACTACGGAAATGATGCTTGCTACTACGACAACGTTCATCAGCGATTACCTCGACTCAGGTTAGCCGATCGCTGGCGGGGGACGAACCATTCGGGCGACTGAAAAAAGCGACCAACACGAGCACCGCTGCCAGCAAGATCCCGACGGCGGCCGCTACCACCCCTCCTTCGAGGGCCGAGCTCGTCGCGTACTCCGCATGGCGGGCACTGGCCGTGGATATATGTGCCCAGGCCACGTAGCACGGAAGGACCACCATGATGACAACAACCATCGAGGAGATAGAGGCCCCGACCGCCTTGTCCGGCCTTGCCGCGAGCAGGATCAAGCAGCCGGTGAAGGCGGCGTTGCCGCCGGCGAGAAACAGCTCGCCGCGGTCGACCGCTTCGGAGAGCTCACTGCCGTCGATCCAGAGCAGCAGCACGACCAAGCCGATCGGCAGGATAATTCCAATCAGCAGGATCGGCAGGACCGCCTGCAGCATCAGATTCTGACCTCGGGTCAGCTTCGGCTTGTCGCTCACGCTATTCCCCCTGCTCGTCGGAGCTCGATGCTTCGCGTGGGTAGAAGCGTTTGTAGTGGTCACCCGCCGGCCCGGACAGAGCCGGGGTGCTCGCGCCTTCACGAACGAAGAACTCTTCCCGGTGGGAGTCTCCCGCCTTCGCGTAGAACCACCCGTCCCCCGGACGCACGCGCACAGCGCATACCCTCTTGCCCTCGATCTCCTTGATTTCGGTTCGCAGCCAGAGCCAGGGATTCGGATTTATCCGCGACCTCAGTGAATCCCTGAGGTGTCGAAGGTACTGATCGACGTCGGCAAAGGGCCCGGGGTCCAGGTCCACCTCAATCCCGACCACGGCATTGGGGTACGCCACCCCGTCCTCCTCTTTCGAAGGGGAATAGTCAAAAGTCTCCTCGAGGGCCCGCAAGTAGCGCTCCGGCTCGCGCGCTTTCTCCAGCTCCCTCCTGACCTCCAACACACCGATGATCAGCGTTCCTCCCCGCGGCGAGTTCAGCATGCCGCACACGGCCGTGACGACCTTGTCGAGCATCGTCGAATCGGCATCGCGGCGGTTGGCCATGATCAGGCCGCGGAAGTTGGTAGCGAGCGTGGCCTTGAGCTCCAGAGACTCGTCCTCCTCTTCATGGATGAGGTCGGCGATGTCATCACCCTCTGGCCCGAGGTCACGATGTTCTCTGAGCTCGGAGAACATCCGGTCGGCGATCACGTGGGTGTAGGGCCTCATCTCGTACATCGCGCCGAGGCCGATTTCGCGGATGCCAAAGATCATCTGTCGAACGAAGTTGTGGAAATGCTTGTGGGGGGCGCGCGCCATGATCAAGAAGTCCGACATCGATCCGGCGCCGGCGTAGATCGAGATATTGGGCAAGGGAATATTCACCTCTTTTCCCGAGCCGAGCGTTTCCGTCCGCCCGTCCCAGAGCGCACGAACCTGGTTGCATTTCTCGAGTATCTGTTCGATGACCCAGCGTTTCGTCTCTGGCCGAAACGGCTGCCGCGGATGGTCGAAGGTCATGAACATCCGAATCCCGCGCGTGTCGAGCGCAACCCGGCGAAGCGCGCCGTTCTCGAGCAGCTCCTCGGCCTCGGGTGGGCGGGGCGGCTCCATCTCGACATTGCTCGTTCCGTACTTGTGCCGATACCACTGTTTCTGGTTGTAGTCATTGACCGCTTCGATCACGGGAACACCCACCGCCTCCAACATCGTGGTCGAGGGGCGACTGACCTTGCTCCCGTTCTGTGAGAAGTGGAACTCGGTCTTACACGTCAGGTAGGTCAGGTTCCAGAGGGAGCACCCCTCGAGACTTTGCCGCAGGCGGAGCTCCAGCTCTTCGGCATTGTGGGTCCGCGGGGCCCAGACTCGAAGCAACAGGTCGAAATCACCAAGCGTCTCGTAGACGACGTAGGAGGTGATGCTCGCCTCCTCGTAGAAGAGCGCCAAGCCTTCGAACACATCTTTGCGTGGATACCGCGGCGAGAACGCGAGGCGCCAGAAGTAGAGCTGCTTCGAGTCGAGGCGCTCGTGGGCGGCATCGTCCCAGAGCAACACCTCACCTCCCAGAATAGGGTCCTGCTCCCAGTCCTCAAACGGATCAATGCCCAGATACTCCATGAACGCGCGAGCATCCTAGAGCAAACCTCTGCTTTGCGAATTCACGGGTACCGAATGCGCTACGCCCAGATCTCGTCGTCCCCCAGGTAGTTGCGGATGACCCGGCCGTGCGGGAGGTCGAAGTCGTAGACGCCGAAGTAGGCCTCGACGACTTTGGTCGGGCGGAGGAGGTGCCAGGGGTCGATCGAGGAGACGGTCGGCATCGAGAGGGAGCCGCGGCCGGCCCAGAGCTTGGGCGAGCCGTCCTGGGAGGTATGGAGGGTGGCGGGGACGTCGAGGCGGACCAGCTCGGCGACCGAGGGCGGCTTGCCCTCCTCGGAGTTGGGGATCACGCGGGTGGAGAGGACCGGGGTGTCCTCGAGCTCGGCGGGGTCGGCGAGGCGGTCGCAGACGATCGTCGCGGTCATGATCGGCTGGCCCTTGGGGCGCTGGACGGTAAAGACCATCTGCTCGCCGTAGGGGGTGTCACCGCCGCCCCAGTTGCGCTCGAAGACGGCCATCTTCTTGGCGTAGCCCCAGATCTCGCGACCGGCGCCGAGCGGGACCTCGTTGTCGACGAAGATGAACGGCTGGTAGAGGTAGACCTCGCCGTCGACGCGGGCGCGGATCATGATGTAGGCCTCGTGGTACTGGCCGAAGGTCGAGAACGGGACCCAGCGGGCCCAGGCGATGCAGGTCGGCGTCTCGTCGGCGATCTCGACCCCGGGCGGCAGCAGCGCTTCGACGCCGTCGCGCTCGGCCTCGTAGACGATGAAGCAGTCTTCGACCCCGCGGTAGAGGTACGGCGGCGGCCCGTAGAGGCTGCCGGTCCCGATCGGCTGCGAGTAGGAGGCGGCGAATGCTGCTTTGTCCATTGTTCTCTCTCCGTGTAGTTCGTTGTGGGATCTCAGATGCAGGTGGTCACTTGACCGAGAAGCCGCCGTCGACGACGTAGGTGGCGCCGTGGACGAAGGCGGCCTCGTCGCTGGCGAGGAAGAGGATCACGCTGGCGAGTTCGTCGGGCTGCGCCCAGCGCCCGATCGGGGCCGAGCGCACCGCTTCCATCACCGCGGCGTCGCCGGCCGCGAAGATCTCCTTCGTCATCCCCGTCTCGACCGCGCCCGGGCAGACCGTGTTGGCGCGGATCCCGGCTTTCGCGTAGTCGAAGCAGAGCTGCCGGGTGAAGCCGACGATGCCGTGCTTGGAGGTCGTGTAGGCGGCGCCGCCGTTGCCGCCGACCAGGGCGGCGGTCGAGGCGACGTTGACGATCGCGCCGCCGCCGTTCTCGAGCATCTGCGGGATCAGCGCCCGCGCGGTGTGGAACATGCCTTTGAGGTTGACCCCGAGCACCCGGTCCCAGACCTCGTCGGGGGTGTCGGCCGCGGGCAGGTAGTCATCGAGGATGCCGGCGTTGTTGACGAGGACGTCGACGCGGCCGAAGCAGTCGATCGCCCTTGTCGCCATCGCCGCGACCGCGGCGGCGTCGGCGACGTCGGTCTCGATCGCCAGGGCGCTGCCCCCCGCCGCCTCGATCGCCGCGGCGGTGGCGGCCGCGGCGGCGACGTCGACCACCGCGACCTCCGCGCCCTCGCTGGCGAACATCTCCGCGGTGGCGCGCCCGATGCCCGACCCCGCACCCGTCACCAGCGCCACCTTGCCCTCGAGCCTTCCCTCAGCCATCGCTCCTCCTCTCGGCGTAGATACCCCGCAGGGCCTTCTTGTCGAACTTGCCGACGCTCGTCTTCGGGATCTCCTCGAGGAAGGCGAACCCCTCCGGGAGCCACCACTTCTCGAAGCGGCCGGCGAGGAACTCGCTGAGCTCCGCCTCGCTGACCTCCCCCGAGACGGCCACACAGGCGAAGGGCCGCTCGCTCCAGCGCTCGTCGGGAACGGCGATCACCGCCGCCTCGGCGACGGCCGGGTGCGCCATCAGCGCCGACTCGAGGTCGACCGAGGAGATCCACTCGCCGCCGGACTTGATCACGTCCTTGGCGCGGTCGGTGATCCGCAGCCAGCCGCGCTCGTCGATCGTGCCGACGTCGCCGGTCCGCAGCCAGCCGTCGTCGAAGGAGGCGGCGCTCGCCTCCTCGTTACGGAAGTAGGCGGAGGCGACGGCGGGGCCGCGGATCTCGATCTCACCCTGGGACTCGCCGTCGCGCGGCAGCTCGGCGCCGTCGTCGGCGACGATCCGGATCTCGTAGAAGGGGGTGACCCGGCCGGCGTGCTCGCGGCGCGCCCAGCGCTCCTCCTCGCCGGCGGCGGGCGGATCGTGGGCGAGGGCGGCGCCCGGCAGCGTCTCGGTCATCCCCCAGCCCTGGACGATCGCGACCCCGTGGCGCTGCTCGAACTCGCGCATCAGCTGCGGCGGGACCTGGGTGCCGCCGCAGATCGCCAGCTCGAGGCTGCTGAGGTCGGAGCCGTGCTCCTCGGCGTAGCGCAGCACGTCCATCCAGATCGTCGGCACGCCGCAGGTGGCGGTGACCCGCTCGGCTTCGATCAGCTTCGTCAGCGGCTCGGGCTGCAGGTGGCGGCCGGGCATGATCAGGTCGGCGCCGACCATCCCGGCCAGGTAGGGCAGGTTCCAGGCCATCGCGTGGAACATCGGCACGACGGCGAGGATCCGGTCGCGCTCGGACATCCGGTAGGCGTCGTGGCCGGCCATCGTCAGCGTGTGCAGGCAGAGGCCGCGGTGCGAGTAGGCGACACCCTTCGGGTTGCCGGTCGTGCCCGACGTGTAACAGAGCGCCGCGGCGCTGCGCTCGTCGAGCTCGGGCCACTCGAAGCCGGCCTCCTGGGCGGCGAGCAGCTCCTCGTAGTCGGCGGCGCCCGAGAACGAGTTGCTCGGGTCCTCGCCGATCACGACGTAGTGCTCGACGCCGTCGAGGCGGGCGGCGATCGGTGCCAGCGCCGGTGCCAGCGAAGCGTCGACGATGATCGCCCTGTCGCCGGCATGCTCGACCGTGTAGGCGATCTGCTCGGCCGAGAGGCGCGGGTTCATCGTGTGCAGGACGAGGCCCGAGCAGGGCACCGCGTAGTAGGCCTCGAGGTGCTCCTGGCTGTTCCAGGAGAAGACGCCGACGCGGTCGCCGGGGGCGAGCCCGAGCGAGGCGAGCCCGGCGGCGAGGCGTTCGGCGCGCGCGCCGAGCTCGGCGGCGAGGATCCGCTTCGTCCGCCCCGTCTCGTCGAGTTGGGTGACGATCTCGGCGTCGCCGTGGATGCCGCGCATGCGGCCGAGGATGTGGGTCAGCGTCAGCTGGAAGTCCTGCGTGGCGGCCTCCAGCGGCAGGATCACAAGGCGATGCCGCCGTCGACGGTGATCGTCTGGCCGGTTACCATCGCCAGCTCGGCATTGCAGAGGGCCTCACACAGCGCCGCCGCGTCTTCCAGCTCGACCCCGCGGCCCATCGGGTTGCTCGCCGCCGACGCGGCCAGGCGCTCCTCGTAGGTGTCGGGGAACATTGCCCGCAGGGCGGCCGTGTCGACGGCGCCGGGAGCGATCGTGATCACCCGGATCCCGCGCGGCGCCAGCTCCTTGGCCAGGTAGCGGACGACATGCTCGCCGAGCGCTTTGGCGGTGCCGAGGGCGCCGTATTCGGGGATCACGAAGCGGGCGCCACGGCTGGAGAGGTAGAAGATCGTGCTGCCCTCGCCGAGCAGCGGGCCGGCCTCGCGAGCGAGGTCGACCAGGGCGAGGGCGTTGACGGCGATCGATTCGCGCAGTTCGGTCGGGTCGACCTCGACCATCGGGCCGCTCACCGCCTTCGCCGCGCAGTGGACGATCTGGTCGAGTCGCTCGACCTTGGCGGCGACGGCGGCGATCAGCTCGCGGACGCCCTCGGGGGTCCCGACGTCAGCCTTGACCAGGTGGGCGACGCCGCCGGCCGTCTCGACCGCCGCCACCGCCTCCCGCGCCGCCTCGTCGTTGGCGTGGTAGTTGATGAAGACATCGGCGCCGCCGCGGGCGAACCGCTCGGCGATCGCCCTGCCGAGCCCACTGGACCCGCCGGTCACGCAGATGGCCATCTCACTCCTCCTCTCGGGTGTCGGCGCCGCGCGCGGCCGCCCGACCTCGAAGCTCCCAGATCGACAGCCGCTTCCCAACCGCCCCCCGCCGGCCCGTTGTGGAATCGACGAAGGGACGGCGGGGAACGGCTCGGCGTCTCGCAGCCCGCCGTTACTGTCAGACCATGACTCGTCCCCGGGCATCCTCGTGATCGATTTCGAGCTGGATCCGGAGCTGATCGAGCTGCGCGAACGGGTCCGCGCCTTCATCCGCGAGGTGGCGATCCCCGCCGAGCCGCGCGACGTGACCACGCACGGCACCGACGACGCGCTGCGCGCGGAGCTGCAGGAGCGGGCGCGCGAGTGGGGCATCTTCGGCCCGCAGCTGAGCGAGGAGCTGGGCGGCCTCGGGCTCGACCACCGCGGCAGCGCCGTGATCCTCGAGGAGTCCGGCTACAGCCTGCTCGGCGCCCAGGCGCTCAACTGCGCCGCCCCCGACGAGGGCACGATCCACATGCTCGACCTGATCGCCTCGCCCGAGCAGCGCGAGCGCTACCTGGTGCCGCTGGCGGCCGGCAAGGTCCGCTCCTGCTTCTCGATGACCGAGCCCGCCCCGGGCGCCGGCTCGGACCCCTCGATGCTGCTGACCAAGGCGACCCGGACCGGCTCCGGCTGGTCGATCAGCGGCCGCAAGTGGTTCATCACCGGTGCCGAAGGGGCCGCCTTCACGGTCTGCATGGCGATGGCCGACGAGGGGGCGACGATGTTCCTGGTCGACGCCGACAACCCCGGCTTCCGCATCGACCGGGTGATCGACGCGACCGACCGCGCCTTCCCCGGCGGCCACGCCGAAGTCACCTTCGAGAACTGCGAGGTCGGCGACGACGCCGTCCTCGGCGAGGTCGGCGAGGGCTTCCGCTACGCCCAGGTCCGCCTGGCCCCGGCCCGCCTCACCCACTGCGAGCGCTGGCTCGGCACCGCCCGCCGCGCCTTCGACATCTCGCTCGACTACGTCAACGACCGCGAAGCCTTCGGCCAGCCGCTCGGCGAGCTCGGGATGGTCCAGGAGAAGATCGCCCGCTCGGTGATCGACATCGAGTCGAGCCGGGCGATGATCTGGCGCTGCGCCTGGGCCCTCGACCGCGGCGAGCCCGCCAAGCACGAGTCCTCAGTGGCCAAGGTCTATGTCGCCGAGGCGGTCAACCGGGTGGTTGACCGGGCGATCCAGGTCTGCGGCGCGACCGGGGTCTCGGGGGACGCGCCGCTGGCGCGGATGATGAACGAGCTGCGGCCCTTCCGCATCTACGACGGGCCGACCGAGACGCACCTCTGGTCGATCGCGCGGCGGACCCTGCGCGCGCAGGCCGCCCGTCCCGCCCAGGCCGTCACCGGGCCGTGAGCGGAGGAGGAGTCGGGAGCGGCGACGTCGTCCGCACCCCGGCGGAGGCCGCGGCGGCGGACCTGGAACCGCTGATAGTCGTCGAGCCGCTGCGGACCTTCCTCGACGCCGCCGGGCTCGGCTCCGGGGAGCTGGAGATCACCCCGATCGGCGACGGCCACTCGAACCTGACCTTCCTGATCGAGCGCCAGGACCAGCGCCTGGTGCTGCGGCGACCGCCGCGCGGGCCGCTGCCTCCCTCCGCCCACGACATGCTGCGCGAAGCGCGGCTGCTGGCGGTGCTCGGCCCCCAGGGCATCCCCGTCCCGGAGGTGCTCGCCAGCTGCGATGACCCCGCCGTGATCGGCGCCCCCTTCTACCTGATGACCTACGTCGACGGCTGGGTCCTGAGCCACGACCTACCCCCGGCCCTGGCGCTGCCCGACGGCCCGGCGAAAATCGCCGAGCAGCTCGTCGACGGTCTGGTCGAGCTGCACGCGCTCAGCCCCGCCGCGGAGGGCCTGGCCGGGTTCGGCCGCCCGCAGGGCTATCTCGAGCGCCAGCTGAAGCGCTTCGGCGGCCTGCTCGAGGAAAACGCGACGCGGCCGCTGCCCGAGCTCGAGCAGGTGACCGAGTGGCTCGCCGCCAACCTCCCCCCCTCCCCCTCGCCGACGGTCGTCCACGGCGATTACCGGCTCGGCAACGTGATGTACGCGCGGGAGGAGCCGCGGCTGGTGGCGATCCTCGACTGGGAGATGGCGACGGTCGGCGACCCCCTGGCCGACCTCGGCTACATGACCGCGACCTGGGCGGCCCGCACCGATCCGGCCAACTCGGTCGCCGACCTCTCGCCGGTGACGCGCCTGGCGGGCTTCCCCGGCCGCGAGGCGCTGGCGCGCCGCTACGCGGAGGCCACGGGGCGCTCGATCGACGCACTCGCCTGGTACCAGGTGCTGGCCTGCTGGAAGGCGGCGGTCTTCCTCGAGGGCAACTTCAAGCGCTTCCGCGCCGGCACCGCCCCGGATCCCTACTACGCCAGCCTCGAGACCGGCGTCCCAGAGCTGGCCCGCACCGCGCTCGCGCTCAGTCGCTCGGCGTGACTCGCTTCCGACTTCGACTCCAACCGGGTGTAGTCAAAGTCCGAAGCGGATGAGCTAGCCGATCAACGACAGCGAATGCAAGCGCAAGGGTCGGACAGGAGACCCAAGTCGATCCCGACATACCGCCGGCGATCAGGCGGCGAAGTTCTTCTGCAGCCAGGGGACGAGGAGGGCGTTGACCTCGGCCGGCTTCTCCTGCTGGAGCCAGTGGGCGGCGTCGGGGATCTCGTGCTTCTCGACCTGGGGGAGCAGATCCTCCATGCCATCGGTGGCGCCGGCCGGGAAGAACCAGTCGTCGGCGGCGGAGATCATCAGCGCCGGCTTGTCGACGAAGTAGTTCGAGCCCTGGGCCTCTTCCCAGTCCAGGCGTAGGGCGCGGTACCAGTTGAGGCCGCCGGTGAATCCGGTGCGCGAGTAGACATCGACGTAGAAGGCGAGCTCCTCCTCGCTGACGATCGGCTCGCCGAAGAGCTGCGGATCGCCGACCATGACGCCGGCCGGGACTTCCTGGATCTCCTTCGGAGCGGCCTCGAACTGCTCGCGCGTGTAGCCGCGGCCGCGCAGCATCGCGCGGAAGGTGTGCTCGACGTCCTGTCCGAGGATCCCCTCCCCCACGCCGGGCTCCTGGAAGGTCCGCATGTAGTGGTTCGGCCCGCGCAGTTCGTCGTAGATTTCGATCATGTCCTGCTCGGATTCCCAGGTGAAGTAGGGAGTGCAGAGGCTGCCGACTCCGAGCGTCCGCTCGGGCGCGTAGACACCCGAATACCAGGCGGGCATCGAGCCCCAGTCGTGGCCGAACCAGACCGCCTGCTCGACCCCGAGCGTGTCGAGCAACCCGGTCAGGTCGGCGACCAGCGTCTTGCACGAGTAGGTCTGGGCGTCCTCGGGCGCGTCGGTGCCGCCGAAGCCGCGCTGGCTGGGGGCGATCACCCGGAAGCCGGCGTCGGCGATCGGGTCGACCTGGTTGCGCCAGGAGTAGGGGTGCTCGGGGAAGCCGTGCAGCAGCATCACCACCGGGCCCTCGCCCTGCTCGAAGTACTCCATCGTGATCCCGTTGGTCTGGGCGGTCCTGGGCGCGGTGAAGTCCACTTGGGGTCTCCTCTGTTGTCAGGGTCGGGGGCGGGGACTCAGCCGGGCAAGGTGAAGCCGGCGTCTACGCAGAGCGTCTGGCCGGTGACCATCCGCGCTTCGTCGGAGAGGAAGAAGGCGGCAGGTTCGCCGATCTCGTCCGGGTCGAGGGCGCTGCCGAGCGGCGAGCGTTCGCCCGCCGCGGCGGCGATCGCTTCCCACTCGGGGATTTCTTTGAAGAGGTCGGTGAGGACGACGCCGCCGCAGATGCAGTTGGCGCGGATCCCCTTCGGCCCGCCCTCGACGGCGAGGTAGCGGATCAGCACCTCGATCGCCGCCTTGGCGGTGCCGAAGGCGGCGTAGGCGTCGTAGGTGCGGTGGGCGCCGAGGCTGGAGATCGCGACGATCGCGCCGCCGCCGTTGTCGGCCATCGACGGTGTCGCCGCCTGGGCGAGGACCAAGAGCGAGCGCACGTGCGCCTCCATCGTGTAGTCCCACTGCTCGACCGTCAGCTCCTCGGTGGTGCCGAAGGTGCCGGCGGCGGCGTTGGCGACCAGGTAGCGCAGCGGACCCAACTCCGCGACCGCTTTCTCGACCGCGGCGACGTTGTCCTCGGCGTTGCCGACGTCGCCCTGGATCACGAGGGCGCGGCGGCCGAGCGCGCGGATCTCCTCCGCGGTGCGCTGCGCCGCCTCCTCGTTGGCGACGTAGGTGATCGCCACGTCGGCGCCGCGACGGGCCGCGGCCAGCGCGCAGGAGCGGCCGATCCCGCGCGATCCACCGGTCACCAGAGCGTTTCCTTTGAGCTCGCCACCCATCCCGAAACGAACTTACCCGCCGCGCTCAGGCAGGGACGTCGGTTCCGAGCCAGCCCTTGTAGAAGCCCACGATGTCCGGCAGGTACTCGTGCAAGACCGGGTAGCCGGGCGGTACCGCTTCGGTCTCCAGCAGGCGGCCGGAGACCGGGCAGTAGAACTCGCGCAGCTCCTGCCAGTCGCCGTCGGGATGGCCCAGCTTCGGGTAGATCTCCTCGTAGAGGTCGTCGCTGTCGCGGACCAGCATCGGCACCTGCATCTTCCAGTTCTGGTCCCAGCGGCAGAGGTCGGCGCCGGCGTCGGTGCGGATCACCAGCTCGCCGTCGGAGCGACGGCGGACGATGTTCATCCCCTCGCCGTAGGGAAGGACGATCACGTCGTCGTAGTCGACCCGCGCCTGCAGCAGCTCCAGCCACTTGCCGAAGCGGTCGGGGTCCTTGATCCCCGACTGGATCTCCTTGACGGCGCGGCGACTGAGCTTCTCGTCGAGCAGGTCGGCGAGCGTCTCCTTGGTCACCGTCGTCGTCACCGGCACTTCGACCTGCTCCCCGGGCAGGAAGACCTCGGAGCCGGCGAGGAACTCGCGCACCGAGTCCTCCGGCAGGACCTTGCCGGGGGCGGCGCGTTGGGCGACCACGGTCGGCGTCACCACGTCGAAGTCGAAGTCTTCGGGCAGGTCCCAGAAGCCGCGGAACTCGGCGGCCCAGCCCGGCTCCAGTCGCATCGACTCCGCGTACATCACCTTCACCGTCTCGATCAGCTCCTGGTTGAAGATCCGCTGGCGCTGCTCGGTCCACCACTCCGAGGCGGGCCGGGCGCGCTCGAGCCGCTGTTTGACGACCCCCTCGCGGCCGGCGCGGCCGTAGGCGCGGTCGGCCCAGCGCGGCTGGATGTGGCCGCCGGCGATGTCCTCCTCGATCCGCTCGTCGCTGCGCAGCAGCGGGTCGCCGAGGCCGCCGCCGCCGCGGCCCGAGGAGAGGTAGAGGTCGCCGGTTTTGACGGCGATCATCATCGTGTAAGGGTCCTGTTCGAGCTGGTGCTCGCCGGCGAAGGAGTTCATCAGCGCCTCCTCGCCGCTGACGTCGCCGACCGGGTAGGCCTTGCCCGCCGCGGCCTGCTCGAAGATGTCCGAGCCGAAGACGTTGTGGACGTAGGCGCTGGGCGCCGGGTAGCCGCCGAAGAGGCCGGGCGAAGTGAGCATGCCGCCGGTGCCGATGTTCTCGATCTCGAAGTCCTGGGTGCCGTTGACGAGCAGCAGCGTCTCGAACGAGGAGCCGCCGCGGTGGCGGCCCCAGCCGCCGGTGTTGGGCTTGATCCGGCGGCCGAGGTAGACCATCGGCTTGACCAGCTCCCACATCTCGATGTCGCCCATGTCGCCCTCGGGGTTGAAGACGGCGGCGCCGTAGTCGAGCCCGTCGAGGACGTACTTGGCGCCCTGGCCCTGGGCGCCGATCTCGAAGTTCATGAAGCCGGAGATCTGCCCGTACTGGTCGAGGCCGCCGCCCTGGGCGACGTTGCCGGGGACCGTGTAGGTGGAGACGATCTCCTCGATGTAGCCGCGCGACTGCAGGGCGCGGGAGACCGCGCGCAGGTAGCCGGTCGAGGTGGTGAACATCGGCATCCATGGGAACGAGGACGAGCAGGGGGCTTCGCCGAGGTCGGCCCAGCTGCCCTCGGTCAGCAGCAGCTCGGTCGCGTAGTAGGCGCCGTCGTTGATCTTGTCGTTGCAGATCAGCGTCTGCGTGAAGAGGATCCACTGCATCCCCTGCTGGGCCGAGGGGGTGGCGTTGAAGGAGTGCCAACCCCAGGCCGAGGAGCCGCGCAGGTCGGTCGTCCAGCGGCCGTCGCGGTCGACCACGGCCTCGTAGGCGCCGTGGATGATCAGGTCGCGCTGGGCCCGCTTCGGCAGGTTCATCTTGTTCGCGTATTTGGCCTCGGTGAAGCCTGCGGAGCGGTAGCGGCCCGGGACCAGGAGGCCGCGGACGCGCGACTTGAAGTCGCGGCGGCCGTCCTCGATCGCCTCGCGCATGAAGACCTTGAAGGGCTCCTCGCCTTCTTCGAGGACGAGGCGCTCGACCGCGTCGCGGATCATGTGGCAGCCGGCCAGGCGGGTGCGCTCGTCGAGCAGGTAGAGACCCGGGGCGCGGCTCTGCATCGAGACCCGCTTGTTGTGCCAGGCGGCGATCGTGTCGTTCTCACCGATCTTCATGCAGTGCAGGTCGATGCCGTCGTCGAAGCGCGTGGTCGGCCCGACTGGGACGCCGCCGGGAGTGGTGGCGCCGATGTCCATCACGTGGATGACGCCGCCGGCCCAGCCCAGCAGCTCCTCCGGGCGCTCCGGGTTGAAGATCGGCACGAAGGTCTGCACGTCGGCGTTGTGGACGTCGCCGATCGTCGGCTGGTTGTTGGCGAAGATGTCGCCCGGGCGGATTTCCGGGTTGTCCTCCCAGCCGTTGCGGACCATGAACTTGATCGCCTCGCTCATGGTGTGGACGTGGACGATGATCCCGGTCGAGAGGGCGACGTTGTCGCCCTCGGGGGTGTAGAGGGCGAAGCAGATCTCCCCCAGCTCGCGGACGATCGGCGAGGCGGAGATGTTGAGCGCGGTCTCGCGGGCGGTGACCATGCCGCCGCGCACCCGCGAGAAGAGCTTCTCGAAGTGCAGCGGATCGGAGTCCTTCATCGCCAGCTCGCGGAGGCCGTGGTAGTGGCCGGTCTGCTCGAACATGCTCTCCGAGGCGGCCAGCATCTCGGCCAGGGACTGGCCCTCCCAGCCGATCGGGGCCTTCTGCTCGGGCTCGAGCACGCGGGTGCTGTCGATCGCGGCCATGGGGTCAGGCCTCCTTGTTCTCGAGGTGGAAGATGCCGTGCTCGTCGAGCCAGGCGCGGCGATCGGGAGGAATCGGGAAGGTCGTCGACTCGGCCTCGAGCACGGCCGGGCCCTCGATCGTGTGGCCGTTGCGGACGTCGTCCATCTCGTAGATGTCGGTCTGGGCGTAGCCCTCGTCCCACCAGACCTCGCGGGTCTCTTTGACCGGCGGCGAGCCCGACTCACGCGGCATCGTCGGCAGGGTCGGCTGCTCGATCGGGACCGAGCCCTTGACGATCGCCTGCGCGACCAGGTAGCCGAGCTCCGGCGAGGACGCCGCCCGCGCGTACATCCGCGTATAGGTCGTCTCGAAGGTCTCGATCAACTCGTTGATGTCCTCGATCGACTCGATCGCCGGCTTCGGCGCGTCAACCTCGATGTCGACCAGCTGGCCGTAGTACTGCATCCGCACCATGTGGGTGAAGGAGACTTCCTCGGCGGCGTAGCCCGACTTGCCGAACTCGTCGCGGACGCGGTCCTCGAGCGAGCGCCAGGCCTGGGTAAGCAGCCCGCCCATCTGGACCTTTTCCTCGTCCGGGGCGCTCGGCAGCAGCGGCAGGTCGACCTGGCGGTCGAAGCGGTACTCGAAGTCGGCGCAGGCGCAGCCGAAGGCGGAGAACCCGGCCGCCCACTCCGGCACCAGCACCTGCTGGTAGGGGACGCCCTTGGTGTAGCCGGCGACGTGCAGGGGGCCGCCGCCGCCGTAACAAAGCAGGGTGTAATCGGCGGGGCTGTAGCCCTTGCCGAGGATGCGGCCGACCGCCTCGTTGCGCAGCGAGGTCTCGAACAGCTCGATCACTCCCGCGGCCGCCTCCTCGACCCCGAGACCAAGCGGGTCGGCGACCTGGCGTTTGACCTCGTGACGGGCCCGCTCGATGTCGAGCTGGACCTGGCCGCCGAGGAAGTACTCGGGGTTCAGCCGCCCCAACACCAAGTTGAGGTCGGTGATCGAGGCGGTCTCGACGCCGCCCTCGGGGTAGGCGGTGCCGATCATCGCCCCGGCCGAGTCGGGGCCGATCTCCGGTCGCCGGGCGTTGGGGTCGATGCGGACGAAGGAGCCGCAGCCGGAGCCGACCGAGTCGATCTGCACCAGCGGCATGTTGAGCAGGAATTTCGCCATGTCGGGCGTCGTCGTCACCTCGTAGCGCTTGCCGGTCAGCAATGCGATGTCGAACGAGGTGCCGCCGATGTCGGTGCAGAGGACGTTGTTGAGGTCGATCCGGTCGGCGAGCCAGCGAGCGCCGACGACGCCGCCGATCGGGCCGGAGACGAGCGTCGTCGCCAGCTGGTCGGCGTCGATCGAGATCGTGCCGCCGTGGGAGGCCATCACCCGCAGCTCGAAGGCGGCGCCGCGCTCTTTGGTGCGGTCGCGGACCGCGCGCAGGGTGCCGCGCGAGGGCTCGGCCGCGTAGGCCTCGATCACCGTCGTGTTGAGGCGCGGGAAGTCGCGGCGCGAGGGATAGAGCTCGGAGGAAACGAAGACCGGCACCTCGCCGTTGAGGCTGCGCTTGGCCTTCTCCTCCTCGACGATCTCGCGCACCCGCTGCTCGTGGGCGGGGTTGCGGTAGCTGAAGATCAGCGAGATCACGATCCCCTCGACGCCGTCGTCGAGCAGCGCGTTGACCCCGACCCGGGCGTCCTCGTCACGCAGCGGCAGCACCTCGTTGCCGAACAGGTCGACGCGGCCGCGGACGCCGTGGACCCGCTCGCGCGGGACCAGCGGATCGTTGTGGAAGTGGGTGGCGATGTGGAGGCGGTCGGCGTAAGAGAAGCCGAGGTAGGTCTGGATCCCGCGCTCCATCTGCAGCGAGTCCTCCTGGCCGGCGGTGACCAGGACTCCCACCCGGCGGCCCTTGCGGGTCAGCAGCCGGTTCAGCATCGCGGTGCCGCTGAAGACGGCGGACTGGATCTTCGGGAAGGCCTGCTCCGGAGTCGAGTCCCACTGGCGCATCGCGTCCTCGGCGGACATCATCAGCCCCACCGACTCGTCCTGCGGGGTCGTCTGCGCCTTGCCGACGATGAAATTGCCCTCGTCGTCGACGATGAAGGTGTCAGTCATGGTTCCGCCGGCGTCGATCGCCAGCACGCGTGGATCGTGCTCTCTCTGTCCCATACAACGACACTAGGCCGGCCGCTGCGGCCTGTCGTCGTCCTCCCCAACCGATCGCGCCGCCGCGGTTTGTGGTCTGACCACAAAGGGGCTACGTTGAACCGATGAGACGGAGCAGCGCGATCGCCCCGCCTGCCGCCAGTCGCGCCGAGATCGACGAGATCGTCGAGACCCTCAGCGCCGAGCTCGACGACGTCTCCGCCGCACTCACCGACACGATCCACGAGCACCTCGACGAGCTCGACGATGACATGCGGGTCTGGACGCTGCAGAGCACCCGCGCCAACCTCGGGGTACTGGTGACGCTGATGCGCGAGGGCGCCGACCCGCGCTCGGTGGTGGCGCCCCCGGAGGCCCTGGGATACGCCAAGGAGTACGTCGTCCGTGGCCTCGACTTCGTGCTGCTGCAGCGCGCCTACCGCACCGCCCAGGGCGTCTTTGCCGGGATGATCCTGCAGCGCCTGCGCCAGGCGACCGACGATCCCGACCACCTGGCCGACGCGATGGGCTTCTTCAACGCCTGGATCTTCGCCTGGATCGAGACGATCGAGCGCCAGCTGACCGACGTCTACATGAGCGAGCGCGAGCAGTGGGTGCGCGGGGCGGCGGCACTGCGGGCGGCCGAGGTGCGGGCGATCCTCGGCGGCTCCCGCGTCGACCTCACCGCGGTCAGCCAGCGCCTCGGCTACGAGCTCGACCGCTTCCACGTCGGCTACGTCGTCTGGAACGAGAGCGCCGAGGACTCCCCCGGCGCCGCCCAGGCGCTGTTCGGCGAGATGGAGCAGGTCGCCGCCGCGGTCGCCGAGTCGCTCGGCGCCCGCTCGGCGCTGACCGTCGCCCAGGGGCGCCACCTCGCCTGCTGGGCGGGC
>JAENWU010000017.1 GCA_016649905.1 Thermoleophilia bacterium | reverse complement strand
GCGCGGACCGCGGCGGCGACCTGGGCCGCCCAGTCGTCCTGGTCGGCGCATGCGGTCTCGATCCGCGCCCGCAGAGCAGCGAGGGCGGACTCGAATCGGTTGGCGAAATCGTCTGGGCGTCGTGCTGTCTCGTTCATGCAGGCTTGAGAGACGGGGGCGGAAAGCTCGCCCCCCCTGTTACTGGCGAGGGGCGCGGTTAAGCGCCCGCTCGGCTGAGCAGGAGGACGGCGCGGTCGCCGACGCGCAGCTCGAGCCAGGGCCGGCCAGGGGCGCAGGGGGTCGCGACGAGGAAGCAGTCGAGCTCGTCGGGATCGTGGGCGATGCCCTGCTCGTGGCCGAAGACGAGCAGGACCGCGCCGCCCTCCTCATCGAGGCTGCGCGCGCTGAGCAGGCGGGCGCGGAAGCCGCAGTCGAAGAAGTAGCCGGGCAGGTTGACGGCGACCTGGATCCGCGCTCCGAGCATGCCCTGCAGCTCGGAGAGGGCGCGGGCAAATGAGATTCGGCGTTTGTCCACACCACCATGAGAGGACCGCTCGCCTTTCTCGCCCCCCGGATCGGCGAGCGCGGCGATACTCGGAAGGCGGCAAATACGGCCGGCCGGGAACCCGGCCGGCCGTAGGAAAGATGCCGCCTCGGGCTGGGAGCGGCGGCGGGAAGCGCAGCCGCTCCGTACGCCCATGGCCAGTCTGCCAAAAACGGCTGAGAAGGATCGCCAGAAAGCCAGAAACGTCTCTTCCTCGAAGAGCCCGCGGCAAGAACCTCAGAGATCGAAGAACAAGCGCAGCCTCGCTGACCGGCCCCTCCTCTCCTCTGCCTGCGCGCCTACCAGATCGAAGCGAGGGCGTGGCCGACCATGCTCACCGTCAGCTTCGTGACCTTGGAGGCACGGAGTTTGCGGGAGTTGGCCAGCAGGCCTTTGCGCCCTCCCTTCATCCGCAGGACGAATTTGGAGACCGGGACGTCCGGCAATCCTTCGATCCTGTTGCGGATCTGGGCGTGCACGGAGTCGATACGGCCGTGGAATTTGACGTCACCCGGCTGGCGTCGAGACCTTGAGGGCGATTGCCAGGTCCGGGGGCTGGTCGTCGGATGATTTGAGGGCGATTGGTATTGCTCTGTCGTATTCAAGGACGAATGGCAGCACGCACCTTGCAGCTGCGGGTCAGGACCGAGGAGAGAGCGCGCCGGTCGGCGAAGGCCATCGATACGCGGGCGAACGGGAACGCCGCCCCGGGGAAGCCGGGGGGCGCTTCGCAGGCGGCGCTGAGGTAGCTGCGGCGCTTGCCTCGGTAGGTGAAGACCCGGTGCAGGGAGAGGCTGATCCGTTTCAGGTAGCCGTAGCGGTTTTCGGAGGCCGGCAGGTAGCCGGTGATCGTCGTCCCGTAGGTCCCGGCGGTTTCGCGCACGTGGAAGACGATGATGCGGGCGATCGGGATCGGGCTGGTGCCGTAGACGTGGGCGAGGATCGCGCGCTTGCCGCCTTCGATCGCGTTGAAGGCGAGGATGCGGCCGCGGGTGGGGAAGGCCGACTGTTCGGGGAAGGCGAGGTCGGCGTCGTAGGACCCGGTCCCGACCAGGGCATCGCCGCAGATCGCCAGCGCCTGCGCGGTGGTCGAGGGCTCGATCTCGTTGCGGTGGCAGATCGGCAGGCCGTGGGTGTCGAGGCGACCGCCGCGGTTGATTGCGATCGAGATCTTGCGCAGCGCCGGCGGCCGCTCTCCGGAGAGGGTCCTGACCGTACCGGCGACGCTGACCGAGATCGGCGCCCGTGCCGTACGCGGCAGCGCCCGGGGAGCGATGCCCCCTTCGAACTTGATGAAGAGGTCGCCGCGCGCGGTCAGCTCGGCGGAGGCTAGCGAGGCGCAGCCGAAGAGGACCGCCAGTGCGGTGGCGATGCCCAGGGTGCTCCTCGCCCGTCCCCTCATCCCCGGCTGAGGTTACCCCGGTCTGCGAGCAGGGTGGCAACGCCGCTCGCATCTGGGACGACGTGTTCGACCACCTCCAGCGCGGCGAAGCCAGCGTCGGGGGAGACCAGAGCGCTGGCCCCGCCGGCCACCGCGCGGCGGCTGCGAGCACGGCATCGATCGCCACCGCATCGAGCAGGAGCAGGCGCACCTGCTCGGGTGCTTCCGCGGCGAACTGGAGGCTGCTCTCGATCGCCGCGATCAGCTTCTCCGGCCAGTCCGGGCCCGAACCGGTGCAGCTCTCGGCCAGCACCCCGGCGAGCGGCATCTGCACCGCTCTGCGGCAGGGCCGTTCTGGATTGCGTCCGGTTCACGTCTGCTGAAGCGACAGGCATTGGCGCCGGGAGTTGGGAGACCCCCGACGCCGAATAGCCATTTGTGCCTTGGAGCCGCCACAGGGAGCGGACGACATCCAACTCTGCGATTCCCCAACACGGTGCACACTCCCGCCGTCTGAACGCGACAGCCCCAGGACTGTAGATGTCAGTACATGATCTGCCAAAGTCCATTTTTTAGCTACATAGGCGCGAAAAGAAGGGGCTGGCTCACCGAGCCAGCCCCTTCTTTAGTCCAGATATAACGTGCCCGGGCAGTGCATTGCAGCGCGCCAGGGTCAGCCTGCGACGTCCCGCAGGTACCACTGGGTGCTGGCTTTCGCCGATTTCTTGCCCTTACCAGCCTTTTTGCCCTTCTTCTTCTTGCCGCAGTCGTTCTTGATCACCGGGCTGAAGTTCCGAGCCCTGCCGTTGTGGGCCTGCATCTTCACCGTCGCCTTGAACTTCTTGGCGCAGATGTCGGTGCTGTTGACCAGCAGGCCTTCCTTGCCGCCTTTGAGGTTCAAGACGAACTTGGTGACCGGGGCGTCGGGGACGACCGCGAAGCGGTTGCGGATCCTCGAGACTTCCGAGCCCTTCTTGCCGACCGAGTCGATGTAGCCGACCAGCTCGATCGGGACCTGGCCCTTGAGGTCGACGACCATGTCGGGCAGTTCGCGTTCGCCGCCGTTGGCGCGGAAGTAGACCTTGCCGCGCAGCGGCTCGTCGAGCAACGGGGTGTAGGCGACCGCGTTGCCGAGGATCGAGCTCTTCGGGCACGCTTCCGCGTCAAACTGCGGCCGCGTGCAGACGTTGCCGATCCGATCCTGGTCGATGAACTGGGTCCGCGGCAAGACCACGGAGACCCCGTTGATATTGGCTTGGCCCGCTGGCTGCTTGAGTTCCGCGCGCAGCTTCGGGTGGGCGTCGCGCTTGGTGCCGCCGCTCAGCTTCAGGTTCAGCTGCGGCTTGAAGCCCAGGGCGGCGCATTCGCCGACCTGGAAGCGATTGGAGGCGTTTGCCGTGCCCCCGCCTTCGCCGGTAACGCTGGCGCTTACCGCCATCGCTTCGCAGTTGGTCGGCGCCAGGGTGAAGTCTGGCCGGTCGATCGAGACCCGGATATCCCTGATGTCCAGTGGGATGCCATGCAAGATCGTCGGAATCGGGTCGGACTTGACCGTGATCTGGGCGGTTTTGGGATTGACGTAAGCGCCGGAGCGGACGACGACGGAGCCGAGATCGAAGGGTCCGGCGACGGCCGGGGCGACGACGGCGATGCTGAGCGGCGCGCCTTTGTAGGGACCGGCGAGGTAGACCTTGGCGGTGTTCACGTAGAACGGGTTGGAGCCGCCGCCGGCGCCGACCGAAACGGTGCCGATCTGGCTCGCGGCCGGGCAGGAGGGCGAGGCGAGCTCCGCCGCCCCGGTGCCTTCTCCGCCCGGGATCGCCGCCAAGGCCGCGTCAGGACAATACGGGATGCCCTTGAGGTAGGCGGAGATCCCCGCTGGCATCATCAGGTCGAGCGAGACGAAGCGCTGGGTGCCGTCGGAGCGAGAGAGCTGCACCGCGAAGGGGCTGGTCGTGCCGGCGACAGGGTTGGCTAGGCCGGCGTTCAAGCGCGGTTCGAGCGCACCGCTGGGGCAGGGGCCACCATCGGGGCCAGAGGTCACCTCGAAGGTGGAGATCTTCCGACGGACCTCTGCGGCGGTCGGGTGGTCGGGATCGGTAGCCGACCAGGGCGTGAGTTCAGAGACGATGTCGTAGCTGCCGCATCGGGGCGGCGTCAGCAGTGCCGCGCGGCTGCCAGCGTTCAAGTGCAGGTCGACAGATCCGATCGGCGCCTGCGGGTTGTTGTCGAAGGTGGTGACCAACTGGCCGGTAACAGGATCGGCGGCAACCTTGCCGGGCAGCTTGATCAAAATGCCCCGCTCCTTCGATTCGAGCACCAGGTAAAGGCCGAGCAGGGACTTGAAGGGGTTGTCCCCCTGCGTGGCGATGTAGATGCTGCCGCTGAGCGGCTCGTCGAGGATCGGCGTCGTCGCCTCGGCCGTGCCGATCTTGCTTGCGTCGGGACAGGCGACTGGTTCGTTGTCGGGCACGCCATCATGCATCCCGAGCTGCGCCTGGGTGCAAGCCTGCAGTCCGTCGGCCGCAGCGGGGTTGACCGACATTCCCTCCGGCAGGGTGACGACCGCCCGCTTCAGGTAGCCCTGGGCGACGCCGGTCGGGTTTTCGAGGCCCGCGCTGGGCAACGAGAGGGAGACGTCGAGGCCAGTCGGCGTGTCTGCGTGATCGGAAGTCGGGCGAAGGTCGATGGCGGGATCGAAGGGAACTTGCTCGCAGCCGGTGAGTGACGGAGAGGTCCAGGTCTCCGAGTGCCAATTCGGATCGGAGTAGTCCGGGCCGCCATCCCGGTTGTGCGCGGCCGGACGGTCCCAAGAGTCGACCGAGAGCTTGGTCTTCGGACCCCCTCCGACGCACTCCACCGGATTGGTGAGGAGGGGTCGGGGGTTGGCGGGTTCGGCACCGGCTTGGGCCGCCGGTTTGCAACCGGTGACTTCGGGAGCACCCAGGTATTTCGAGTTGACCCCCGTCTCCTGTAGGTTGGCGCCGAACCCGCAGAGGGTGACCGACGCAGCCAGCACCACCGGGGCCTTGGGCGCCAATGGCGCGTCGACGCCAATCGCGTAGCCTTCGGACGGTCGCAACCGCGTTTTCAGGGTGATCAGCGTCTTCCCGTTGGGGACCATGAATCCGAACTGCGCGGGCAGGCCTCGTTCGGGTCGCACCGCGTAAAGCGGCAGGTTCTTGTACGGACCCCCAGTTCCGCCCTGGCCCCCGACGAGAACTTCGACGCTGCCGACGATCGCACCAGGCGGACAGGTCGGTTCGGTGAACGTGTTGTCCCGAATCGCATCCGTGTTTTCGCAACGTCCGGGAATCGCCTGCGGGTTGCCGATGAAGCCTCTGGGAATGTCAGTGGCGACATCCTTCAGGAATTCGATCGGAGCGGGGTTCCCTTCCCTGTCGATCCGCGTGTTGAGGGAGAAGGACGCCGTTGCGGAGAATGGATGCCCACCTGCCTGGGTGTAGTCGGCTTGCGCCTGATCGAGCGCGTTGGCTTCGAATGCCTGAACACCAAACGGAGTCGGCGACAGGAAGTGGAATTCGTCCACCACCATATCGGGAGCCGACCCGCCGCCGGAGATGCTTGCCGTCGCGATCGACGGGTCAAGGGCGTCGGCGCCGATCGAGGTCGCGACGCTGACAGCTGCTTCGGCCTGCGGCAAGAGGCTGGTGCTTTTCACGCACTTGACGCTGCCGTGGACAATGCCAATCGGCTCCAAGGTCGTACACGACCAACCTTCCCCCTGCGAGACCGCGAAGGCACGGGTTTCCTCGCCGGCCGGGAGTTCCAATTCAAGCGTCATCGTTCCGGCCGTGGCGTCCCCGGTGAGCACGGTGGGATTCGTCCCTCCTCCCGGAAAGTTACCAGGATTCGTGCTCACGCCGGGAGGGGCTGCGCCAATCGCTTCCCGACTCGAGATCGCCACCGCCCGGCCGCCGGTCGGCGCTTCGCCGCTGCCCGTTCTGCCGGTGACTTCGCACTGGAGAGAAACGCCGTTATCGGGCCCCGCGGTCGTGCCCCAGAGGGCGACTTCCGAGGCGGTGGCGGTCGCATTGGCGGAGAGCGTCAGGGTCGAGCCGCTGACGCCCGTCACGGTGGTGCCCGCCGGGATGCCGGCTCCGGTGATTTCTTGGCCAACCGCGAACGGTGCGGTAGCGCCGGCCGAAAGGCTCTGGACGCCGGAGGCGGTGGCATTCACGGAAAGTTCGAGCGTGCCGGCGCCGACTTTGGCGATGGTCGCGCCCGCCGGGATGCCGGTGCCGCTGATCGGCTGGCCGACGACGAAAGTGCCGGTGGAGGTGCTGACGCCGGTGACGTTTTTGTTGCCGGAGGTCAGGTTCCCGGTACCGGTCGCGGAGGTGACGACAGTCACGCTGTTCGACCCCGCGGTCAGGGTCGCGGACGCAGGAGCGGTTGCCGCCACGGGCACGCCGGTGGCGATCGCAGTTGCGTTGGCCGAGATGGTAAGGGTCTGGCCACTGACAGCGGTGATCCTCGTCCCGACCGG
Organism: Thermoleophilia bacterium; assembly: GCA_016649905.1. Lineage (GTDB taxonomy): Bacteria > Actinomycetota > Thermoleophilia > Solirubrobacterales > 70-9 > VAYN01. The sequence goes on along the minus strand of JAENWU010000017.1, from coordinate 25,725 downwards.
GATGCCGGTGCCGCTGATCGACTGGCCAACGGCGAAGGGCAGGGCGCCGCCGGAGAGGGCTTTGGCCCCGCTGGCGGTGGCGGCGGCGGAGAGTTCAATGCTTCCCGCCCCGACCGAGACCACGGTCGTGCCGGCCGGGATACCTTCAGCCGGGGTGCCGTTGCCTGCAGTCACCGTCTGACCAACCAGGAAGTTGCCGACCGTAGTCGTGACCCCAGAGACGGTCGCGCTGCCCGAGGTAAGGGTCCCGGCTCCCTTGGTGGTGGTGACTGCTTTGAGCACATTGGCTTCCCCGGCAACCGTGGTCGTATTGGCGGTTGCCACGAGCGGTTCGTATTTTGAGCCGATGGCGCCAGCGATCGGCGACCCGTTGCGAAGCCAGCGATAGGTCCAGCTCGGCGAGCCCGTCCAGTTGCTGGGCGCCGTGCAGAGGCGCTTCGTCGTTTCCACGGTGGTTATCGCCGGCTTCGATGGGTTGCCGGTAGGCGCGGTCGGGGGAAGCGGCGAGGACGGCGGTTCGATCGGGATGGGGGGCATGGAGTCCACGGCGACGCTCACGTCTTGGGCCGGGTTGTAGGCCTGGACGGTCCCGGTTACTTCGCACTGCAATGCGGCGCCGGCGTCGGCGGCGGCGACATCATAGGTCGGCAGGGGACCTCCGGGCGGAACCACACCGCTCGCCCCCGGGATCGGTTCGCCGTTGCGAAGCCAACGGTACTTGAAACTGGGAGTCGGGCTCCCGATCCAGTTCTTAGTCCCTCCGAAGGCCGCTGGAACGCCGTCGCAGATCAGCGTCGAGCCAACCGACGGTGAGGCCGGCGCGGTGTTCTTCACTTGCAACTGATAAGTGAGCTGTTCGTCGTTACGCGGCATCGTGGTCGGCGTGTGCGAGATCGAGAGGTCGAGCTGCGGCGCCGCCTGGACCGGGCCGGCGGTCAGCAGTGCCAGGAGGCCGGCCAGGCCGATGGCGATGGCAACTTGGCCAAGGCCGAAGATTCGGTGAGACGTCGTCAATTTCAGAGCCTCCTTCTCGAAGGGATTGATCCGCTGACTGGGGGTGGCTACGGCGCTCATCTGGCCGCTCCCCGGTGCGCCCGCTCTGCCCAGCGCCCGCGCTTGTGCTTGTTGTGGTGGTGCTTTCTTTTCACGCACTTGCCCTTCTTTCGCACCTGGCCCTTACCGCAGGGCTTGGGCTGCTTGACGTTGCCTCGGCCGCTGAACGCGCTGCTCGCCGCGATCTGGGTGTCGAGCCCCGGTGCGGGTGGGCCTTGACAGGCTTCGCCTTCGCAGAAGGTCTGGCTGGCTGGGTTCGGGAAACCGCCGTCGACCCGGGCGAGGTAGATGTCCTGCGCGGTGTCGCCGTCCCACGGCAGAAGTTGCTCAGAGCTTTCGAAGGCGACCTCCTCGCCGCTGGCGGACACGGTCGGCGTGGGCAGCCGTCCAGTCGATCCAACAACCGGGACCCCGGCACCGGGGAGTTGGACCAGCTGGCCCTGCCCTCCGACCATCTGCCACAAATAGGGATTGGTTTGCCCGTCGTTGTCGGCCGGTACGAGGGGCTCCTGCGTGGCGAAGACGATACTGCGGCCGTCTTCGCTAACCCACCGACCCTGCTCGGCGAATTCCGTGGCTGGATATCCGATCAGGCTACCGTGGGGCGCCACGTGGAAGGCACTTTCGTCGCCGTCGTCGCCGGGAGCGCAAGACACGCATTCGAGGGTCGGAGGATCGGCGCTGGAGTCGTAGCGGAAGACATCGAGGTGCTTGCCGTCCTGATCGTCGGCGGTGAGCGGCGCGGTCGATTGGAAGACCAGAACGTGGCCATCGCCGCCGATCTCGTTTCCGGCACCGTCGCTGCCCCGATACGGTACGGGAACCGCTATGGATGCATAGCTTTGCACGGCGCCGACCAGCTCGCTGCAGTCCGGCCCACCTTCAAATGGGTTAGAAACCGGGGTGCAGGACGAGTCGAGCGCTCCGACGAACGCCGTGCGACCGTTGGGATGGGCGGCATCTCGCTCGTAGAGGTAGAAGTTCAGATCTCCGGCGGCCGGGACCGCACCGTCTGGATTTGGGGCCGAGGTAAGTGCGCCGCGCGCCACGTAGTAGACGTGCGACCCGTCGCCAGAAATCGCCGTCACGCCGCGAAAGACCTGCGCCCCGACACCCGGCGTCGGGTGACCAGCCGTTGCTTCTCCCGCGGAGACCTGCACGATCTCCGGACCGGTGGGAGTCGATTCGTAGAGGTAGAGATCGCAGCCCTGCTGCGAGACGGAGACATCGCCGTTGCAGGTTCCCCCTTCGTCGCCGTCGCCGCCAGCGAGCTGGCGAGTCGTCGTGAAGTAGACCCGGCTGCCGTCAACCGACGCGCCTTCGAAGAAGTCGCTGCCAGCTGCCGGGGTCGCTGGGAGGAGTTCGGAGATCTCGATCCCCGACGGCGTCTCGTTTCGTTCCATGATGCGAATCGGGTTGACTGCGGAAACGGTCACGCCGGTCGCGGTGGCGGTGGCTGGCGCGGAGAGGGTGATCGTCTGACCGCTGACGGCCGTGATCGTCGTCCCCGCAGGAATGCCGGCGCCTTCGATCGCTTGGCCGACCGCGAAGGGCTGGGCTCCGGCGGAGAGAGCGACCGACGAACCTGAGGCGGTGGCGCCGGCGGAGAGTTCGAGCGTCCCAGGGCCGACAGCGGTGATGGTGGTTCCAGGCGGCACGCCGGGCCCGGTGACAGCCTGGCCGGCGAGGAAGACGCCGGAGGCGGTTGTCACGCCGGTGACCTCCGCCGACCCCGCCGACAGGGAGCCGGTTCCTTTGGCGCTGACGACTGCGGTGAGCTCGTTCGAGCCCGCCGTGGTGTTTGCGGTTCCCACCGTGTTGCAGGCCGGCTTGCGCAGTTCCCAGGGGAGCGGCTGCGGCTGATCGGGCCGGGTCGAGAAGAGCACCCGGGAGCCGTCGGGCGAGACCGCTCCCTGGTTGCGACCACCGGCGTTGCCAAAGCCGATGGTCCCCGCCACGCTGCGTTCCCCGCCGCCGACCCAGGCTCCGCAGTCTCCGCCCCACGCCTTGCCGGTCAGATCACGCGATAGCAGCGCCACGGTCGGCTCTCCTTCGGCGGCGTCCTTAATCGCGTAGGTGTTCCAGGTCGCAAGACTATTTCCTGGACCTCCGGCGCCTGAGCTCAGCGGCGGCACCGAATTCGGCTGGGGGTCGCCGGGAAGATAGGAGAGGGTGGGCGAAGAAGGGTCTCCGGGGCGAAAGAAGACGTGGGAGAGGTCGGCAGAGAGTGCATGGAAGTTCGACACGCCAGACGCGGCGCCTTCCGTGTTGTTCGAGTTGTGGTGGCCATCGGCGGGCACCAGCAATGGTGAGCGCCGGGTCCAGGTGCCATCGAGCCTGCCTTCGTACACGGTTGCCTCCCCTTCCTGCGCCTCCGCGATCGTCGCCTGAACTGACAGCCAGCGCCCGAGGTCGGGAGTGAACGCGAGCGGTCCACCGAGGCCGATTTCCTTTGCCCAGCCGAAGTGGAATTCGCCGGGAGGCGTGGTCGCGGCGGTATCCCAGCCTTCGTTTCCTCGACTCGCTACGTATCTCTCCCGCGCTGCATTCAGGAGGCCCGGGGTTTCTCCCAGCGCTGCGGGTGATTCGAAGAGGACACGCTCGCCGTCGGCAGAGATCGACGGACCAAATGCCTTGAGGTTGCCCTTGACCGGGGGGCTGACCATCTCGAGCGCCATGCAGTCCGGCAGATAGGTGGTGCCCTGCGCTTCGCGGATCGCTTCGTTGGGGCATTCGGCGGCGGAGGCAACGGGAGCAACCGCGATCAGGAGCAGAGCCGCAACCAGAGCGGAGAGCGAAGCGGCGAGGCGGGCTGAGGGCGCACCGGTGCCTTTGGAAGCCCGAGCGCTCGCACGGCCAGCCGCAGCGAGGGGCCGGCGGTTGGCGAGGAGCGATGCGATTCGGGTCTTCACTTGGTCTCCTTGAGGTTGGTGGTGATGCGGTTGGTGGTGCGGGTTGCGAGGGACGGAGGCGTGGCGGTGGTCCCTGAAGTGCCTGCGGTGTGCGAGGCGCTTAATGCAAAAGCGGGTGTGTTTGCGAGGCGAGCTGCGCTCGGCCTGCAAACGGGGGGCGATTGTGAGCCGCGCTCGCCGTCAACCCGCTTCGCGCTGGGAGCGCTCGGGGTCGAGCCAACGTGACTCGTCACGTTGGTGACTGCGACGCGGCTTGAGTCAGCGAGGCCGGGTGTTCGGAAGGCGGCGCTCGCGGCCGAGAAGGTGGAGCAGCCGCGGACGGCGGCGGCCACGAAGCCGGGACGGGCCCCGGAGCGCTGGAAGCCGCCCGCGCTGCTCCTGCGACCCCGCGAGCCAGGGAGAGCCACGGGCGCCGGGCGGTACTTCGAAAGGCGGGCGGTTGGGAGGGCGCGCGAGGGCGCGGTCGGGGACGCGGATGCAAGCAATGACCGGCTGCGGTCATTGCGCTCAGACGCGAACGGCGAGATGGTGGTGTTCAAGTCCCTTGCCTCTCCTGTTTCCCTGGCCCTTGCGACAGTCGCGAGGCCTTCAGCAACTCGGTCCCATCCGAGTCGCTGGCGGCATTGAAGCAGACGGCGGGGGGTGATGTCAACCCCGGGTACATGACAGGACCGTCGCTTACAAAAGTCGGCGCACGGTTTCATACTGGGCTGGAGCGGCGCGATCTTGGCGGCTCGGGATCGACCTCAGGCAGGAGCTACGGTGATGGCGAGATGAGCACGACACCAGCACGCGGAGCGGGACCCGATCAGCCGTTTCCCCGGCTCCCGCGGGGAAGGGCAGCGAGGTCGCCCGATGCGCGGGCGCGTGCAGCCGAGCAGCAGCGCCAACGACTGATGATGGCGATGGCGGGGGCGGTCGGACGCCACGGCTACGGGGCGGTCCATTCACGTCGGCTGGCCGAGCTTGCCGGGGTCTCCAAGACCACGTTGTACGGGCACTTCGAGGGGGTCGAGGGCTGCTTCGTGGCGCTGCTAGACGAGCTCTTCGAGCGGGCAGCCGAGCGGGTCGCCGAAGCCTCCGAGTGGGGCGCGGGGCCGGGGGGACGGATGCAGGCGGGCCTCGAGTCGCTGGCCTCCATTGTCGAGGCCAACCCGGCTGGCGCTCATCTGGTCCTGGTCGACTCGCTCGGCCTGGGGTCGGCGGGGACGGGCTGGCGCGATCGGGCGGAGAGGCGCCTTGAAAAGCTGGTCTCGGAGATCTTCAGGTCGGAGGGCGTACCGATCTCGGGCCTGTCGGCGCGGGTGATCGTGGGAGGAGCCTGGCACTGCGGCTTCCGGGCGCTGCGCGATGGACGCCCCGAGGACGTGCGAAGGCAGGTGCCGGTGCTGGCGGCCTGGGCCCTGAGCCACTGTAATGGCGGGACGGAGCAGGAGGTCGCGATCAGCCTGAGGACGGCCGAGCCGAGTGAGGAGCTCGGATGGCAGAAGCCGCCCTCGAGCGCAGCCGCCCGAATCGACTTAACCCAGAGAGAGCGAATCGTGCGAGCGGTGGCCCAGCTCGTCGCCGAGCAGGGCCACGGAGAACTCTCGATCCCAAAGATCTCGGCCCGAGCGGGAACGTCCAACGCCACCTACTACGAGAACTTCCGGTCAAAGGACGAAGCCCTCGAGATCGCCCTCGATGCGCTCACCGAACGCGCCCTTAGAACCTTCGTGGCTGCCTTCGAAGCCCAGCGGAACTGGGCAAGCGGGGTCGCAGGCGCGGTTGGCTCCCTGTGCCACCACATCGCCACCGAACCGATCTTCGCCCAGCTGGCCTTCTTCGAGCTGCCAGCCTCAGGGCAGATGGGGCTGGCGCGCTTCGAAGCCATGCTCGACGCCTTCGTCGCCGCCCTGGAACCGAAGGCCGCTGGGGCGCGATCGCCGCAGGGGCCTGGAAGGGTGCTCGGCGATGCGATCGCCGGCGGCACCTGGGAGGCGATCCGCCATGAGCTTGCCCAGGATCGCCGGGAGTCGCTGCCGGAGCTGGCGCCCCGCCTCGCCGCGGCGGCGCTGGCGCCGTTTGAGACGGACGGGTAAGGCGGCGCCAGGAGAGCAGAATTACTGGCACCACGCCCGTGAGTGCCAGCGCGCAAGGAGGCGCCATCCGCTGGGGAGGCTGAAGAGGGCTCGGCGCGGACTATCTTTAGGCGCAATGGCGTCGACGGACCCAGCAGCACGGCCGACCGAGCCGATGTTTCCCCGCCTGGCGGGCGGGCCGAGAAGGATGGCCCCCGAGCGGGTGGCCCGGCACCAGAAGGCGCGGCTGCAGGGGGCGATGGTCGAGGTGGTCGCCCGACACGGCTACGCCGGCACGACGCTGCGCGAGCTGGTCGCCCTGGCGGGGGTCTCGAAGACGACCTTCTACCAGCACTTCGAGAGCAAACGGGACTGCTTTCTCTCGACCTTCGATCAGATCGTCGCGATCCTCGCCGCCCGGGTCAGCGAGGCCTACCGCTCCGAGGAAGAGTTCCGTCCTCGCCTGGTCGCCGCCCTGACCGCGTTCATGAACCTGGCAGTGGAAGAGCCCAACGCGGCCTCGCTGGCCGCGGTCGAGTCGCTGACCCTGGGTGGAGCGGGGGTCGCCCGCCGCGAACGCGCCTCGGCAGGCTTCGAAGCGCTGGTCCAGCAGAGCTTCGACCACTCGCCCACCGGAGCGCCGGTTGCGCCCGTCGTCGTGCGGGCCATCGTCGCCGGCATCCGGGGCGTCGCCTACCGGCGACTGCGGGCTGGCCAGCCAGAGGAGCTTCCCGGGTCGGTCGAGACTCTGGTCGACTGGGCGCTGAGCTACCAGCAGCCGGAGAGCGACGCGACCCGGAGAGCGGTCGAGGCCGCGAGAGAGCCGTCGATGGCCCGCTCGGCGATCGACCAAGACGAGGAGGTGCCCGACTGGGAGGAGCCACCGGACAGCCGGCGCAGCAAGGCGCGCCTGACCCAGCGCGAGCGGATCGTCCGGGCGGCGGCGATGGTGGTGGTCGACCGCGGCTACGAGGCACTCAGCATCCCGGCGATCTCGGCCGCCGCCGGCACCTCCAACCAGACTTTCTACGAGAACTTCGACAGCAAGCGCGACGCCTTGCTGGCCGCCTTCGAGATCGTCGCCGCCGACGCCCTCACAGCGGGGGTGTCCGCCTTCGAGGCGGCGCCCGACGGCCCGGAGGCGATCGGCGCCGGCCTGCGCGCCCTGACCGAGTACATCGCCGGCCACAGCGTCTTCGCCCGCCTGGCCTTCTTCGAGCTACCCACCGCGGGCCCGGCCGCGCTCGACCGCGCCGACCAGATCCTCGACGGCTTCACCGCCTTCCTCACCCCGGAGCTTGCGCCCCCAGGAGTCGACGGCGTACTGCCGTCCACAGCCCTCGCCGCGATCGCGACCGGCATCTGGTCGGTGATCCAGCACGAGATCGCCAGCGAACGCTCCGAGCACCTACCCCAGCTGGCACCGGAGCTGGCGCGGATAGCGCTGGCGCCGTTCGGCGCCGCCGAGCTGGTTGCCAACCCCGTCTAACCGCGGGCGATCCGGCTCGCCTGCCTCAGGCCGACGTAGGGCAGCAGCACCAGCTCGACCAGTTCGGGCTCCATCTCGGCCAGCGCCTTCGGCTCCTCGGCGAGCAGGTGGCGAGAGATGATCGAGGCGATGCCGCCGACCACCGCAAGCTCGGCCGACGGCGGCAGGCCGGAGGCCTGCGGGTAGTGATCGCGGCCATCGCGGAGCAGGCGGGCGAAGCGGTCCAGGGCCGCGTAGTGGCGCTCGGCGGCGGCGAAGCTGGCCGCCGTGGCTTCGACCGCGAAGACGCGGGCGAGGGCGCTGGCTTCGGCGAGGGTGAGGACGATCGTGCGCACCGCGGCGCTGACTTTGGCCGGCCACCCCTCGATCGCCTCGCAACTATCGAGCACGTCGAGCCAGATGCGATCGAGGAAGGCGTCCTGGGCGGCGATTAGGCCCTGCTCGGTTGTCGCGAAATGCTCGTAGAAGGTGGCGAGCGGGACCCCGGCGTAGCGGATTACGTGCTCGACGGTCAGCTTGTCGTAGCCCTGCTCGCCGGCGGCGCGGGAGATCGCCGCGACCAGGCGTTCGCGATCGCCACCGGGATCTCCGGAATCCACTTCTGAGCGCTGCTGGGAGGGACCGCCTGCCACGTCGGTGGCGGAGCTTAGGTGGCGGCTGGGGTTGGTGTCAAGGCGGGTACACGGCCTCTCGCAGCTCGGTGGCGAGGTGCTCATGTGTCGGCCGAACCCGGAATCACTCCGAAGACGCTGCGGCGAGGCGGGTAGTTCGCGCGGCTGTCTACCCCTGTGCGGCGGCGCATTCCACCTTGACATGGACGATGACGGCTCTGCGCGAATATCGGCGCGAAATTGCCTGTTAGAAGGGCGAGGCAACAGTCAGGAGGATCTGGACCAGGCCCATCTCATCCATCGAGCAGGCCCGGCAAGGATCCCTGGCGAGGCAGGTGAATCCAACCCTCGCTGCGGGCATGCTCGGTGTCTTCCCCTTCTGGCCGTGCGGTTAGACCGAGGGCGCAGGCGCGCGCGATCAACGCGGCGAGCACGGCATCGAGGGCGTCGGCGCTCTCGACACACTTCCGGCGAGCGGCGGGGGCCCATCGCAGCCAAGGCGCCTGCTCCTCGATCGCGGTGAGAAGCGCTTCACGGGTCAAAGTGGTCGGTTCCCTCGGCGCGCCGGTTCCGCCCTTATAGCCGAGACGGTTCAGGCCCCACAGCAGCAAAGCTGCAGCGGGGTATACCTCGATGACTTGGTCGGCACCGGCGCGATCGAAGCGGATGCCCGAGCGCCGGAAGGCACTTTCGCGCAGTCCGGCCAGCCGCCAGGCGGTCAGCCCGATGCGGTCGGAAGAGACACTCAACGGCCAGAGCTTCGCGCCGGTCTCGGCCAAGACCATCTCGCGGACGAAGCGGTCGGTATGCCGATGGCGAAAATCGTTTTTGGCGACGGAGGGCCAAGCGCCCTCCGTCCCATAGCTGTGTAGGGCTGCGACCATCGCCTCCGGCCAGCCGAAGGGAGCATCGATTCCTATCCACTCGCCGTCGGCGAGGCAGCTGAGCAGAGCGCCATCATCGAGGCCGACCTCCGGCACGGCGACCGTCGCATCACGGCGGCGCCACTCGATGGTGGCCGCCGCCGTGCGCTCCGGCGCCGCGGAGAGGTCGACTCCCACGGTCCTCATTTCGCGCTCAGGCGGGACGAGGAAGCTGCCTTCTGGCTCCTGCCCCTTTGCTTGGGCTTGACACAGCGGACCTTGCCGCGGCGCTTGACCGACCGCGCACCCTTGCGGCAGTGGTGCTTGGCGGCCGGGCGCTTGGCGCGAGCGGGCAAGACGCGCAGGATGAGCGGATCGGAGTCCCCCTGCAGGTATGGATAGCCGACCGTTTCGCGCACCTGGGCGCGAAACTCGTAGGTGGTCGGGCGGTTGGTGCGGCGGAACGGGTACTTGAGCTCATAGTGGCCGTCACCGCGGGTGCGGTAGCGACGGAAGGCGAGCCAGCCCTTGCCGCTCTTGACCTGGAGGACGATCGTCACCTGGTCGTTGTGGGGGCCGGGGATCTCGCCCTCGAAGTAGGCGGCGCTCTTGTTGCGGATGACCGCCCTTGGAGTGCGAAGCGTCGGGTGGACGATGGTTTTCAGCGTCGCCGTCGCACGTAGCTGGCGCTGGTCGGGACGGTGAATCGCGATCATTTCGCGCGAAGGCCCGGACGGGACCGGGAAGCGGTAGCCCCCAGTCGGGCCGGTGAGAGCGATGCCGAGGAACTCGCGGCCAGCGTCGGTCTCGACACGGCTGTAGACGCAGACCGGGGCCGTGGCCACCGCTTCCCCCTGGTTGCTCAGCACGCCCGTCAACGCCGTGCCTTGCCCCTGCGCCACGGTCTGGGCCGGCTGGCCGCCGAGCGTGGCGCTCAGCGACTGAGCGCCCGAGGTCGGCGAGCGCATGCAGTCGTACGCCAGCGGCGCGATGACCGGGGCGCCGACGTTGCCCTCCGCGTCGGTCAGCCAGAGGCGCAGCTGGTAGGAGCCGGCGGCACTCGGCACGTCAAGGTCGGCAACCGCCTGCACGTTGTTTCCGCCAACGATCACGGCGGGAATGACCACCTTGCCGGCGCCGTCGAGCACCTGGTAGCGGGCAGAGTCAATCGGGGCGCCGGCGTCGACGATGTTGTGCCAGCGCAGGTCGACGCCATCGGCCGCGCGAGAGGTGTTTGGCGCGGTTACGGAGACGCCCTGCGGTGCGGCCGGCGGAGTTGTGTCACGGGGGATCGACGCCGTGGCGGCTGGCCCGTTAAGGCCGACCTCATCCTCAAGCCAAATCCGGAGCCGGTAGTCACCGGCTTTGGCCGGGCCTTCGATCCCGGTGATCGCGGTCGGATTGGCCGCGGTGATGACCTGCTTGGGCTTGACGATGTCGCCGGCCGCGTTGACGATCTCGTAGTGAACCTTGGTGATCGGGCTGCCCTGGTTGGGCGGCAGCGCGAACTGAGCGCCGAAGCGGTCGAGATAGCGCTCGGGGTTGGCCGAGGTGACGTGCAGGCCCGAGGGCGCGCCGGGGGGCGTGTTGTCGAAGCGGACGGTGCGTGCGCTGCACGTTTCGCCGGCAGTGCCGAACAGACCCTGATACTGGGAGTAGTCCTGGTTGCAGATCTGCAGCGTGCGGGCCCCATCGGGATAGGCGGCGGTATTGATCGGGATCGAGCGGCCGTGGGTGCCGGTTGGGCAGGGGGCGTAGGCGCGCGCCCACTCGCCGTTCAGTCCCGAGGAGGAGGTGTTGCACTCGGACCAGTGGTCCCAGCCCCACACCTGGGCGCCGTCGATCCGCATCCGCTCGTGGCGGATGCCCGAGCCGAGGTCAGAGACGTTGAAAGTGGAGTGCTGGGTGCCTCTGACCCAGCTGCCGGCGAGCAGGGCCGAGCCAGTGTCGGTGAAGGCAACGCCGGCGGGGGAGTCATCGGAGAGGGTGAAGACAAGTCCATTGAGGTCGGTTGCGTTGTAGTTGGAGCGGTCGCAGCCGGCCGGGCGGACGCACTGCATCTCATAGACGAACCGGGTGAAATCCCAGAGCTGACCGATCGGCCACAGGTGTGGCCCGAAGGTGCCCGTGCTCGCCCACTGGCCTCCCGAGTTCGGCAAGCCGGCACCCTGGGTCATGATCTGAGCCGTCGAGGACGCACTGGCGACCCAGAAGCGGGCGCGCCAGCCGTCGTTGAAAGCATTGAACTGGCGGGTGTAACCACCGGCGGTTTTAAAGTGCACGTGGGAGGGCGTGTCGAAGACGAAGTGCCCGTAGGCGCCGTGGCCGGCGTTGCCGGCGGGCTGGTTCTCGGCGATCCGCATCAGCGCGTGCTCGCCGGGCGGATCGCCACCTTGGCCGTTGCACCAGACGTGGAATTCAAAAATCCCGCCCGGATTCTGTGGACTGGTCGTGTTGGTGCCGACGCTGTACGGCGGAGCGCCGTTGTTGCCGGCGCAGGCGACCATCTTGTAGTAGGCGGCCTTGGCGTCAGCCGCGCCAACGAGCATGATCGCGAAGGCAAGCGCCATCAGGCATGAGGTGATCACTACCGGCCGCTTGGCCGGATGACTGGTTCGAGGTGACATACCGCTCTCCTGTTCTCTGGTGCCCGCTCGCGGGACTATCAGGCCGTGATGCTTAGGCCCTCTCACTCTTTGAGACGTATGTACGGCGTCAGCCGATACCCCTACCGGTGTGAGATCCGCGATTTGGGCTATGTGGTACGCGAACGGTGAAACAGCCACGAATGGCCGAGGGTTCGGTGCGCACCTCTCGTCTATTCGTTTAGTCGAGCCCGTTGGGCTCAAGCTTTGGGCGGGCTGTTTGACGCTCCCAGGGCTCCGGTGCGAGGCACTCGTCGAGAACGGTGGCAATGTCGATCCGCCGCTCACCGGCCTCGATCAGCGCGACCGAAAGCCCAAGTTCCCGGCACTCGCGCTCGAGCTCGGAGGCAGTGCGCTTGGCGCCCTGGGGGATACCGGCCGCCCCGAGCACCAGGTATCCGGCGATTGAGCGGGCACGCGAGGGCAGCAGCTGGCCACTTGAGACCGCGCCCTCGATCCGCTCCGCCAGGGCGGCGAGGCCGCCGAGGCGAAAGCCGCCGGCGGCCAGCCAGAGCGGCGCGAAGCGGGCGGCAAAGCGCTCGCGCAGGAACGCCGAATCGACCTCTGAAAGCGCTATTCGCGAGCCGCGCGGCAGGCGCCACTGGGCCTCCAGGCGCAGCCAGCGCCCGAGCGGCGCCGCTCCGGTCTGGGCTCCTTTGTCATAGAGGCGGGCGAGGGTGCGCCCGGCTGGGCTCTTGACAAGGACGCTCTCGACGCGGCGCTCGGCCCGATAGGTGGCCAGCTTGCCAGCGCCAAAGGAGGCGGCGCCGACGCACTCCAGCAGCGCCACCCCCTCAGCCGCTGAATCGATCCAGAGGTCGACGGCGACGTCGAGGCGGCGCAGACCAGCGCTGGGGACCGAGGCGAGCGGGAGTCCGAGGTCTTCGAGGGCGTGATCGAGACGGGCCGCAGCGGCCGCGAGCTCGGCGGCTGCGCAGAGCGAGCCGCCGCCGGGACGGCCCTCGGCGAAGACGAGGCCGGGCTCGGCGAACCAACCGACCCGGTAGCCGGCGACCGGCTCAGGCAGGAGATCGGCAAGACGGGTGCGACGTGTGGCCAAGGCCCGCATCGCCCGGGCCAGCGGAGTGCCGGGCTCCGCGTACCAGCAGGGTGAGAAGGTGTCGACGCCAGCGCCGCGAGCGCGACCTGGGCGGGGAACGGGCCGCAGGGCCGCGCGGCTGTCAGGGCCAGCCGCGGCGAGGTCACAGAGGTAGGGCGGCAGACTTGCGGATCTGCGGGCGGGCTGCAGCTCGCCGTCCTCGGCGCGACGCGCTGCGGCAAGGGCGTGTCGCCACTCCCCCACCCGCTCGCGCTCGCGGCGATTGGCCTCGTGCCGGCTCCAGAGTGCCCGCAGCTCCCCCTCGCCGGGCGGGCGCGGGGGAGCTGCGGGCGGGCTGAAGTCATTGGGTGGGCGCAAGGCCATCGCTGCGGGTGAGCGATGGCGAGCGGGTTCTCGCCCCACCCAAGTTTCGCCCCCCCCAAGAGCGAGGCCACTCCAAGCCCGGTCGAGACTCGGGCGGGCGGAACGAGCTAAGCGGCTACTTCTTCTCGGGCGAGGGAGCCGGCAGCTTTGGCGCCAAGGGGACCAGGTTGGTCGGCCCGGGCGGGTTCTTCGGGGTGCTCTTGGGGGTGAGCGATGCGTGCTCTTCGAGTGGAGCCCCAGCCGGGCGACGCGCGGGCCTGCCTGGAGGCCGCGAACTCATTTGCCGCTGGCCTGCCCGTTCTTCGCCGGCGCGAGAGGCACCAGCTTGGTCGGGGCCGGTGGGTTCTTCGGCGTCTTCAGGGCGCTGAGCGCACCCTCCTGCAAGCGCTTGTTGCCTGACTCGCTCATGACTGCAGGGTATCGGGTCCGCCGGGGACCAGATCGACGCGGGCGATCTGATGCGCGGCGATGTAGACGCCGCGCTCGGGGTCGGCGCGACGGTCCAGGCTACGGATGCCCTGCTCGTCGACGGTCACGGTGCAGAGCGATTCAAGGTAGATGTCGTGTGGCTGGGGCGTCTGGCCGACAGCGGAGCGCCGGCCGTAGATGCCGCCGACCAGCCGGGGGGATTGTGCGCTGTGGCCGACCAGCTCGACGATCACGTAGACGCCATCCTTGCGCCAGCGCTGGTAGGCGTAGTCGAAGGCGTCGCGGGCCTCGCCGCCGCCGAGGCCGGCGGCAAAGAGGTTCGGGGGCCCGTCCTGGGCCTCCACGTAAGCGAGGTAGCGGTTCAGGCAAACCCCCAGGGCGATCGGGACGCCGAGCAGGACGACGCCGATGTAGGCGCTGATCGCCCCCAGGTGATCGGCCCAATGCTCCGGCGCGCCGACGGTCTTGACCAAGTGCGCAGTCCAAAAGCCGAAGGCCAGGTGGACAATCAAGGTGTAGGCCAGCGCCCGCAGCGCCAGTTCGAGATCGCTGCGCGAGGAGCGAGCCGAGCGGGCGACGCTCAGCTCGGCGATGATGAAGCCCGGCATCAGCAGGGCTACTGCGGCGAGGATCGAAACGGCAGTGCTGAGCATCCCCGGTTCCTATCAGGGGCAAAGGACGCAGCAGACTCGCGAGGCCCAGCGCCGAGGGCTGCGCATAATGTCACCTCGGGTGGGCGCCGGGCTATCCGGCGATCCTGATGCTCACCTTCGACCCTGGCGGCAGGATCGACTTCGGCTTGTGACCCTGGCGGACGACCCGGGCCGATTTTTTGGCCCCGTAGGCCCGCGTGACCCGGCCGGGGCGGCATTCCCTGCGGCGCAGCAGCTTCTTCGCCGCTTTCAGCGAGCGGTGCTTCAGTTTGGGCACGACGCACGCCGTGTAGGTGTAGCGGTCGGGCGGCAGGGCGCCGGTAGTTCCCGCCGGGGTGGTGACGACGGCGTCGACCGGGCCCGGTTTAGACCCAGGCGGGGAGATCGCAAGGATGCGGGTGTCGGTCAGGACCGAGAAGCTGAGGGCGGGCACGAGGCCGAACCTGACCGCCGTCGCGCCTGAGAAATCGCTGCCGAGGATTGTCACTTCGCTGCCGCCTGCGATCGAGCCGGCGGCGGGCGTGACGCTGGCGATGGTCGGTTCGGGCTGGACGTCCGCGTTGAGCGCCAGTTCGGTGTCGGGCATGGAGCCGGTGGCCGGGATGCCGAGGCCGGGCGGCAGCGGCGGCGTCCAAGACGCGACGCCCGCCCCGGGCATGAAGCCGAGGCCGACCTGGTCGGACGCGTTGGCGTTGTCGAGGCCGATCGTCTCCCCCGCCCTGATCGGCAGGCTGGCCGAGAAGACCTGGACATCGGTCCCACTCGGGGTCTGCGGGCTGCTCATGGCGCCACCGACGTAGAGCAGCCCTTCGCCGGGCGTCATCACCCGCAGGCGGAAGGGTCCGCCGGAGGCGCCGCCGATCCGCCAGCGAACGATCCTGCCGCTGATCGGCGAGGTCATCCTGGCGCCTTCCTGGGGGGAGGCCGTGGCAACCAGGGTCGACAGGCTGCCGATCGTTTTCGGGGGGATGCCCGAGATTGACGGGCTGCCGATGGTGACGGTCGCGGCCTGGGCGCCCGAGGCGGCCAGGAGCGCCGTCACGCCGACGGCGAGGAGGGCGGCGGGTACGGCGCGGGCGGAGTCGATCCGCTCTGCCGTGACCGTGCTCGCCAGTGCCCGGAATCTCCCCCTGCTCCTCATCTGCATCCCCCTCGCCGTTTGCTTGCCGAAATTCTTTCGCTCAACCCAAACCCCGGCCGGGACCAAAGGTCGCGGATGGACATTCGTCCGCGGCGGATGGCGATGAGAGTCAAGCAGCCCGCGCCCTTTGGCGCCGGGGCGGCGGAGGTTGCCGCGCAACTTACTGGCGTAGCTCTCGAGGGTGCGGCTGGTGCGATTGAGAGTTTTCACCTCCGCCCCATTGAGCGTTACGCGCCGAGCGGCTCGGTCGAGCAGCAGGTTGCGGAGGAGCACAGGCTCCTCCGCAGGCATCGGGTCCGGCACGAATGCGCCAGTTTCAGGTCACCACTACAGGCAAGGCGCCAGTCGCGATCACCCTCGGCGCGATGGTGCAACTGCCAGTTGCCTTGCCGGCTGAGGCGCAGCTCGGCCTCACCGGCCTCGGAGTGAACCGCGGCCCGAGTGAAGCGACCTGGGTGGGACTCGCTCATCTCGGTATCTCCAATCCGCCCGCGATCCTGAGCAACTCCTCGCGCGAGATGCCGAGCTGGGCCGCATAGTCCTCGACGGTCCAGATCGGGCCGTCTGAAAGGACCCGCAACCCCGCGCGGAGCATAAGCACGCGACAGGCGGGGCAGCTGCACCCCCGTATCATGAAGCCAGTGCTTTGACACAGTCCCGGTGCCGTCATCGCTCCCAAGACGAAAGCGGCGATCACTTCGATCCCTCGTGATCGAAGCTTCCCAGCAGTCGCTCGATGCGCAGCGCCACCGGGGGATGCTCGGCGGGGTTGAAGAACAGTCCGCGCTGCGGAGCATCGAACGGCTGCTCCTGATCGGCCAGGTAGCCGGCCAGATCCTCAGCCTGGCCCAGCGATGCGGCGTAGTCGTCGGCGGCGTACTCTCGAGCTCGCCAGTGTGCGGCCCAGAGCGGCGTCAGCAACTGCTGGGCGAAGCTGCCGCCGGCGAGGCGCAGGGTCCAGCGCAGTAGGCCCCAGAGCAGGCCGCCACGAGGGTCGTCGTGGAGCTCACCCTCCCCCCCGGCCTCGCATCGCACCGATGCCAGCGGATCGCCCCAGAGAGCGAGGCGCTCGAGTGCCTCGGTGAGGCGACCGTCGAGGGTGTCCGCATGTCCGAGCTCATGGGCGAGGACAGCTGGCAACGACTCGGTGTGGTCCAGCAGCCCCCGGCTGAGGATCAGGGCGCGGCCACGAACCGCTGCGCCGGGAAGCGGGTCATCGAGAACCAGAAACTCCGCTGCGCCGGGGAGATTCGGTTCAGTGCAGCGCAGCGTTTCCAAGGCGTCGGCGAGAGCATCCACCTCTTCAGAGCTGGGCCGGCGAGCGCCAAGGCGCCGCCCCCACACTCGACCGCGGCCCGGCAGGGCCAGCCCGGCCAGGGACCAGGCGATCGGTGCGAGGGCGGCAACCCAGGCAAGACCCTCGGCGCCTACCCCGAGGGGCACGATCGTTCCCGCGATCGCAGCGCCGAGGTAGGCGAGGAACCAGCGAACGCTGGCTCCCAGCATCACCTCCCCGGAAATCGTCAGCAGGTAGAGGGCGAGGCCGGCCGCGGCACCCGGGAGGATGGCGCGGATGCGGCGGTGGCCCTGGGTGCTCTCCGTCTGGGTGTGCATGGGCGAACCACCGCACGCCCCCGCGTGCGACAAATGGGAGTCCTGTGCGCCCAGGCGGAGGTCGGTGGCATGGGTTGCCTGAGATCTGGTTCGGGAGACCGCCACGAGGCCATTTCGGTCCCCCGGATGTAGCTGAGATGTAGCAGTCAGCGGCTGGCGAGCCTCGGAACAGGTCGGAAGGCGGCGGCAGAAGGCTTTTGGTTTGAAGGAATGAATTCCCCTTCGCAGAGCCAAAGACCGGCATAAAACGGCGAGGAACGGCATGCGCCCGACGGGAGTCGAACCCGCGACCTTCGGCTTGAAAGACCGACGCTCTTTGGCCCCCCGAAAGGAACCGTTGACCACTGAGCTACGGGCGCTCGCGGAGAAGACTACCCGCGCAGCGGGTCTTGAGCGTTTCTGCGCGGGCTAGGCTGCGGGCATGGATCTGGGCATCGAGGGCAAGGTGGCGCTGGTGATGGGCGCCAGCCGTGGGCTGGGGCGGGGGATCGCGGTTGCGCTGGCTCGTGAGGGAGCGCGGGTGGCGATCGTCAGCCGCTCGACGGAGAAGCTCGAGGACGCGGCGGCGGAGATCGGCGAGGCAGCGACGCCGTTCGTCGCCGATGCCGCCGACGTCGATCGGCTGGCGGCGCTGCCGGCGGAGGTCGAGGGGGCGCTCGGGCCCGTCGAGATCCTCGTCGCCAACACCGGTGGCCCGCCGATGGGCGGCGCCTTCGACCACGGGCGGGACGAGTGGGAGCACGCCTATCGCTCGCTGGTGCTCGCGCCCAAAGTCCTCGCCGAGGCGGTCGTGCCGGGGATGCGAGAGCGCGGCTGGGGGCGGATCGTCAACGTCGGCTCCACCTCCACCCGAGAGCCGATCCCCTACCTCAACCTCTCCAACACTCACCGGATGGCGGCGGTCGGCTACCTGAAGACGCTCTCGCGCGAGCTCGCCGGCGACGGGATCACCGTCAACACCGTCGCCACCGGCAAATTCGCCACCGAACGGCTCGCCTCGAACATGGGCTCTCTGGAGCAGGCTGAAGAGGCCGCCAAGACGGACGTCCCGGCCGGCCGGCTCGGCCAACCCGAGGAGTACGGGGACCTCGTCGCCTTCCTCTGCTCCAAGCGCGCCGCCTACGTCACCGGGACCGTGATCCCGATCGACGGCGGCATGCTGCACGCAGCCTTCTAGCTACCCGGCGCCTCGCGCATGGCGGGGTAGATGATCACGTCCCGCAGGCTCTTCGCCCCGGTCATGATCATCAGCAGGCGGTCGATCCCGAGGCCGCAGCCGCTCGCCGGCGGCATCCCGTATTCGATCGCCTTGACGAACTCTTCGTCGTGGGGATGGGGATCCTCCTCGGCGCCGGCTTCCTGGCGTTCACGTTGGCCGATGAAGCGCTGGCGCTGCTCGACCGGGTCGTTGATGTCGGTGCCGCCGCCGACGATCTCCATCCCGGCGACGATGCCGTCGAAGGCCTCGCAGACCTTGGGATCGTCGGGGTGGACCTTGACCAGCGGCCAGATGTCGATCGGCAGCACGGTGATGAAGGTCGGCTGGATCAGCTTCGGCTCGATCAGCTTGCCCTGCAGGGTGTCGACGAGCCCGGCCCAGTCGTCGTTCTCGCCGGCGTCGTCGCCGGCCAGCTCGGCCAGCTCGTCGCGGCTCGCCTTGTAGATGTCGACGCCGGTCTCGCGCAGGAGCTCGTCGCGCAGCACCACCCGCGGCCAGGGCGCCTTGAAGTCGATCTCGACCCCGTCGCGTTCGACCACCGTCGTCCCCATCACCTTCTCGACCACGTTGGCGACGAGGACCTCGACGAAGTCCATGACGCCGTTGTAGTCGGCGCCGCCGACGAACATCTCCAGCATCGTGAACTCGGGGTTGTGCTGAGGCGACATCCCCTCGTTGCGGAAGAACTTGCCGAACTCGTAGACGTCCTCGAAGCCGCCGACGATCGCCCGCTTGAGGTAGAGCTCGGTCGCCGTGCGAAGGAAGAGCTCACGGTCCAGGGCGTTGTGGTGAGTGACGAAGGGCCGCGCCGCGGCGCCCCCCGTGAGCCGCTGCAGGACCGGCGTTTCCAGCTCGACCCAGCCGCGCTCGTTCATGTGGTTGCGGATCTCCCAGAGCAGCTTCGCCCGCTTCTTGAAGATCTCCCGCGACTCCTCGTTGGCCATCAGGTCGAGCTCGCGCTGGCGGTAGCGAGTCTCCGGATCGGAGATGCCGTGGAAGAGGTCGGGCGGGTCGAGCAGCGCCTTGGCCAGCAGCACGCACTTGCGCAGCCCGATCGCCAGCTGCCCGCGCTTGGTCACGTACAGCGGCCCCTCGATCCCGACCAGATCGCCGATGTCGAGGTCCTCGACCCGGTCGAAGTCCTCGTCGCCGAGCACGTCGCGGCGGGCGTAGGCCTGGATCGTGCCGGTGATGTCGCGGACGTCGAGGAAGGCGGTCTTGCCGTGGCCGCGCTTACCGGTCACCCGGCCCATCACCCGGTAGGAGAACTGGTCGTGCTCGCCCTCCTCCAGCTCAGCCGGGTCGTGGGCGGCGAGGATGTCGGCGACGTGGTCGCGGCCTTCGAAGGAGTGCGGGTAGGGATTGATCCCCGCCTCGCGCAGGCGCTCGACCTTGGCGCGGCGCTGCGCCTCACTGGCAGCTCCGGAGCGGTCCCCGGTCGTCTCGGGCGCCGACTCGGCCCGCGGCGGGGCCTCGCTCATCGCTTGCGGCCGCCGCTCATGGAGCGAAGCCGACAGTCACCCGCTCATCACCTTCATAGTCCTGAAGGGTAGTGGCGTCGCGCAGCATCTCGCGCATCGCCGGGCCGTGGTGAGTGTCGTGCTCCATCGCCAGCTGCCAGCCGGAGGGCGTTTCCGCGATCAGGCCGCGGATCACGCCGAGGCCGTCCTCGCCGCAGTCGCCGGTGACGGCGATCCGCGGCTCGCGCTGGATCTCGGGCGAGCGCTCGAAGATCGTGCTGTCGGTGACGTAGGGAAGGTTGGCGATCACCAGGTCGACGCCCTCGAGGTCGTCGGGCAGGCCGACGCCGACGCTGACGTCGAGGTCGAGACCGAGGCGCTCGGCGTTCTCACGGGCGGCTTCGACCGCCTCCGGCGAGAGGTCCGAGGCGGTGACCCGGAGGTCGGGTCGCTCGGAGATCAGCGCCAGCGCGATCGCGCCGGAGCCGGTGCCGACCTCGTGGACGCGGGCGCCCTCGGGAAGCTTGGCGCCGACCTCGACCAGCAGCTCGGTCTCGCGGCGCGGCCACAGCACCCGCGTGTCAACCGCGATCTCGAGGTTGCGAAAGGGGGCGCGGCCGAGGATGTAGGCCATCGGCTCGCGGTCGACCCGGCGGGCCACCCGCTCCTCGATCGCAGCCGCCACGTCGGCGTCGATCTCACCGGCGCTGTCGACCGAGAGGTTCGCGGTATCGACGCCCATCGCGTCGGCGACCAGCACTTCGGCATCGGCGCGGGCGTTCTCGACCCCGGCCGCGGCGATCCGCTCGGCGGCGTCGTCGAGCACGGCGCTGACGGTGCGGGCCGAGGGCCCCTCTTGACTCTGAATGTCTATTGCCGCCATGCCTGCCGTTCCTCTCGCCTAATTGCTCCAAAGATTTTGCGCAAGACTAACATCGTTTTCTCGCTTCTCAAGCGGCCGCTTGAACCGCTTCGTTCGCCGCCGGACGACCGATGCCTCCGTGGCGGCGGATCACGATAGCGATCCAGATCGCTCCGCCGAGCATCATCGTCAGGCTCTCGAACTGAGCCGTGGTCAATCCCAGCGCTCCCGGGTCGTTGCGGCGCAGGAACTCGATCAGGAAGCGCTCGGTCCCCGCGTAGACCAGGTAGATGGCAAAAAGGACCCCGGCCCGGACCCGGTCGCGCAGCTGCCAGAGTAGCCAGGCGCAGAGCCCCATCGCCAGCGTCTCGTAGACGGGGGTCGGGTGGACGGTTTCGTCGGTGGGGACGGTGCCGTCGGGATAGGCCATCGCCCAGGGCCCGTCCCAGGCCTTGCCGTAGTCGCCGTCGCCGGAGAGCTGACAGCCGCAGCGGCCGATCGCGTAGCCGATCGCCAGCGCCGGCGCCGCCACGTCGAGCAGGGTGAGGCCGATGAAGTCGCGGTACCAAGCCCAGGCGAGGACGGCGAGCGCGCCGCCGATCACACCGCCATACCAGACCAAACCGCCGCCGGAGAAGAGGTTGCCGAGCAGGTCGTCCTTGACGCTGCTGTAGTTCTGGGCGATGAAGTAGAGGCGGGAGCCGACGACGCCGCCGATCAGCGCCGCGAAGCCCATCTCGTAGGCCCAGTCGACCGGCTTGCCGAGCTCCCCGAAGCGCTTCCAAATCAGGGCGCCGGCGGCGAGGAAGCCGAGCGCGAACATCAGACCGAAGGTCTGCAGCGTTATCGGGCCGATCTCGATCTCGGGATACACGGGCGGTCCAGGCTACGGAACGAGCAGCGTCTCCAGCAGCGCCTTCTGCGCGTGCAAGCGGTTCTCCGCCTGACCCCAGACGGCGGAGGACTCGCCGTAGAGGACATCGGCGGTGATCTCTTCGCCGGGATGGGCGGGCAGGCAGTGGAGGACGATGGCGCCGTCCTTGGCCGCCGCCAGCAGGTCGCCGTCGAGCCGGAACGGAGCGAGGTCGGAGCGGCGGCGATCGGCCTCGGCCTCGTCGCCCATGCTGACCCAGACGTCCGTATATAGGGCGTCGGCGCCGGCCGCGGCCGCGCGCGGGTCGGCGCTGAGCTTGACCCCGTGGCCCTCCTCGAGCTGGTAGCCGTCGGGCGCGGCGACGACCACTTCGACGCCGGCCAGCTCACCGAGGATCGCCAGCGAGCGGGCGACGTTGTTGCCGTCGCCGACATAAGCGAGGCGGAGCCCGTCGAGCTCGCCGAAGCGCTCGCGCATGGTCAGCAGGTCGGCCAGCGCCTGGCAGGGGTGGTGCAGCGGCGTCAGCCCGTTGACGACGGGGACGTCGGCGGCCTCGGCGAGCTCGGCGACGGCCTCGTGGGAGCCGGAGCGGATCACGATCGCGTCGACGAAGCGCGAGAGCACCCGCGCGGTGTCGCCGATCGACTCGCCGCGGGAGATCTGCATCTCGTCGCCGCGCAGGACGACCGGGTGGGCGCCGAGCTGGACAACGCCGACCTCGAAGGAGATCCGCGTCCGCGTCGAGGGCCGTTCGAAGATCAGGGCGACGCTGCGGCCGGCCAACGAGTCGGTGCCGACGCCCGCGCGGCGGCCGGCTTTGAGCTCGGCCGCGCGCTCGAGCAGCTTGCCCAGCTCGAAGGCCCCGAACTCCTCGCCGGTGAGGAAGTTGCGCGTCAAGCGGCGGATACTACGGACCGTGGAGTTCACCGCGATCGCCTGGAACCTCTTTCACGGACGGGACTTCCCGCCCGACCCGACCCTGCGCAGCTGGCGCTCGCGGCTGCTGCGGATCGAGCAGCGAAACGCCACCCACGTCCAGGTCAACCGCGACCTCAGCAAGGAGTTCGCGACGCTGCTGGCCGCGACAGCCTGGGACGTCGCCCTGCTGCAGGAGTGCCCGCCGCGCTTCGCCGCGCCGCTGGCCCGCGCCTGCGGCGCCGAAGCGCACCAGGTGCTGACCTCGCGCAACTCACTGGGGCCGCTGCGGGCACTGCTGGCGCGACAGAACCCGGACCTGATCGCCTCCGGCGAGGGCGGCTCCAACCTGACCCTGGTCCGCGTGCCCGGCAAGCTCGGCGGCATCGCCGAGCGGCGCGAGCTGGCGATCCACGAGGGCGAGCCGGATCGGCGGGCGATGGCCTTCACGCGCACCGCCTCCGGGGTCTGCGTCGCCAACCTGCACGCGACCAACGACGTGCCGAAGCTGGCGGTCGAGGACGTCCTGCGAGCGGCCAGCGCCGCCGACGAATGGGCCGCCGAGTCGCCGCTGATCTTCGGCGGCGACCTCAACCTTCGCCCAGGGGACGGCCCGGAGATCTTCGCCCGGCTGCGGGACGAGTTCGGGTTGGCGGCGCCGACCGGGCCGCGGGCGATCGACCACCTGCTGACCCGCGGCCTCGAGGTGCTCGAGCCGCCGCTCGCCTGGGTGCCCGGGAAGCGCGAGCTGCCACTCGGCGGCCGCGCCCTGCGGCTCTCCGACCACGCGCCGATCGAGGCCCGCTTCGGCGCCGCTGAGCCACCGGTGGCCCGGAATTGAGATAGTCGGGGCACACCCGGGGAAAACACCAGTCTGGAGGCACGTCGAGATGGCCGAGAAAAAAGCAGCGGGCAAATCCAGCAAACAGAACAAAGCCGAAGCGAAGCCGAAAGCCAAAGCCAAAAGCAAAGCGAAAGCGGCGAAACCGAAAAAAGCCTCCGCCAGCGCAGGCGCGAAGAAAGCTGCGCCCAGATCTTCTTCGAAAACGTCATCGAGGAAAGCGGCGGGCAGCAAAGCGACGACCGGCCTCGACAAGAGCGTCGCCCAGTTCCGCGAGAGCCTCGAGCAGAGCGTCACGCTCAGCCGCGACCGCATCCAGGAGGTTGTCGACGACGCCGTCCAGCGCGGTCGGATGACCCGCGGCGACGCCGAGAAGCTGCTCAGCGACCTGGTCAAACGCGGCCGCAAACAGACCGACACCCTGCTCGGCGAGCTCGAGCGGCTGGTCAAACAGGCGCGCAAAGAGGTCGGCGGCCGCGCCGAGCCGGTGCGCAAACAGGCGACCCAGGCAGCGCGCCGCGCGCGCAAAAAGCTCGGTTAACGGATGGAGGCGGCCAGCGGCCCCAAGCCGGCGGCCCGCCGTCCCAAACGCGGCGAGCTGCTCGAGGTAGAGATCGAATCGCTCGCCTTCGGCGGCCGCGGGGTCGCCCGTACCGAAGGCCTGGTCGTCTTCGTCGCCGGGGCACTGCCCGGCGACCGGGTCCGCGCCGAGGTGACAAAAGCAAAGAAGCGGTTCGCCGAGGCGCGCGCGGTCGAGCTGCTGACGCCGAGCCCCGACCGGGTCGCCGACGTCTGCGTCCACGGCGGCGAGCCCTGCCCCGGCGCCCCCTGGCAGGGCCTCGCCTACGAGCGCCAGCTCGAGCACAAGAGCGACCAGGTCGGCGAGGCGCTGCGGCGGATCGGCGAGCTCGAGGGCTTCGAGCTGGAGGAGATCGTCCCCGCGGCCGAACAGTGGCGCTACCGCAACAAGCTCGAATACTCCTTCGGCGAAGACGGCGACCAGCCGACGCTCGGCTTCCACGCCCGCGGCCGCTGGGACCTGATCGTCGACGTCGACGACTGCCACCTCGCCTCCGCCGCCGGCAACAAAGCCCGCGATGCGGTCCGCGACTGGGCGCAGCTGGGGTCGATCCGGGCCTACGACGGCCGCGCCCACAAGGGCACCCTGCGCAACCTCGTCGTCCGCGAGGGCCGGCGGACGGGACAGATCCAGACCCGCCTGGTCACCACCCCCTCCCGCTTCCCGAAACCGCCGGTCGACCTCCACACGACGATCGAGGGCGACAGCGGCGGCACTGACGGCCCGACCGGCGTGCTCGGCGAGGAGCGGCTGCGCGAGGAGCTCTGCGGCCTGAAGCTGGAGATGTCCCACGGCGCCTTCTTCCAGACCAACACCGAGATGGCCGAGCGCCTCTATGGGGTCGTCGCCGAGTTCGCCGGGCTGAGCGGCAGCGAGCGGGTCTTCGACCTCTACTGCGGGATCGGCACGATCGGCCTGACCCTGGCCGCGCAGGCCGGCGAGGTCTGGGGGCTGGAGATCGTCCCCGAGGCGATCGCCGACGCCGAGCGCAACGCCGAGCGCAACGGGATCGAGAACGCGCACTTCCTCGCCGCCAACGCCCGCACCGGCGTGCGGCCGCTGCTGGTGCAGGCGGGCAAGGCCGACGTCGTCGTGATCGACCCGCCGCGGGCCGGGCTCTCGCAGAAAATCGTCCGCCGCCTGCTCGAGTGCGAGGCGAAGAAGATCGTCTACGTCTCCTGCAACCCGACGACGCTGGCGCCGAACGCCGCCCAGCTGGTCGAGGCCGGTTATAGGCTGAGCCGGGTGAGGCCGGTCGACATGTTCCCCCAGACCCCGCACATCGAGTGCGTGGCGTTGTTCGAGAAGGTGGCCGCCTGATGGGCCGCGCCTTCGGCGTCGCCGCCGGGCTCGACTCCGAGGTCGCGCGACCGCTCGCCGTCCGTTGCGAAGAGCTCGGCTACGACTCGATCTGGTCCAACGACCATCCCGGCGCCAAAGGCCTGGAGACGCTGGCCGAATTCGCCGCCGCGGCACCGCGGATCGAGCTCGGCGTCGCCGTGATCGCGATCGACCGCACGCCCCCGGAGCAGATCGCTGCCGACATCGAGCGAGTCGGGCTCGACCCGGCGCGGCTCTGGCTCGGGGTCGGTGCCGGCTTCTCGAAGAAGCCGCTGACGGCGATGCGCGAGGCCCTGCCGACGCTGCGTGAGGTCCTCCCCGACGTCCGCCTCGTCCTCGCCGCGATGGGGCCGAAGATGTGCGCGCTGGCGGGCGCCTCCTACGACGGCGCCTTCTTCAACTGGATGACCCCGGAGTTCGCCGCCGGCGCCCGCGCCAAGGTCGAAGCCGGCGCCGCCGAGGCGAGCCTGCAGACGCCGCCGATCTTCGGCTACGTCCGCACCGCCGTCGGCCCCGACGCCGCCGAGCGCCTGGCCAAGGAGGAGTCCTTCTACCGCGACCTCCACGACGGCTACCGAAACCACTTCGCCCGCCTCGGGGAACCCGAGGGAACCGTTGGCGTAGCCGCCTCAGACGCCGCCGAAGCCCAGTCCCAACTCAGCGCCTACGAAGCACTCGACACAACCGTCGTCCGCGGCTTAGCTTCCGCAAGAGTCGACAAGATGTTCGCCGTAGCCGAG
>JAENWU010000168.1 GCA_016649905.1 Thermoleophilia bacterium | reverse complement strand
TCGCATTGTCTCGCGCCGCCGCGCGGCGGTAATCCGTAGTTTGCCGTAGCTCACCCGGAGGAATCCGCGCGGCGCTCCTCAATCCTCAAGTGATGTCGCCTGGGACGGGCCAAGCGGCCTGTGGGGTGCGAAAACTCGATCCTGTCGGGTTAGGCCCACTTCCATCCGGCGCCCTGATGGCGCGCTCGAAGCGCGAGATCCCCCACTACTACCTGCAGCGGCAGGTCGAGATGAGCCGGGCCCTGGCCTGGCTCGAGCAGGAGAACCTCAGCCGCCCGGTGGAGGAGAGGGTGCTGTCGTCGGCCCTGCTGCTGAGTGCCGTGGCCGGCGCAGTCGCCGCGACCCCGGCGATGAACGGCTTCTGGGTCGACGGCGCCTTCACGCCGGCCGGCGGGGTCCACCTCGGGGTGGCGATCTCGCTCCGCGGCGGCGGCCTGATCGCCCCGGCGCTGCACGACGCCGACCGCAAGACTCCCGAGGAGCTGATGGCGGCGCTGCGCGACCTCGTGGCGCGGGCTCGGGCCGGGAGGCTGCGCAGCTCGGAGATGTCGGACCCGACGATCACCGTGACCAACCTCGGTGAGCGGGGAGTCGACCTGGTCCACGGCGTGATCTACCCGCCGCAGGTGGCGCTGGTCGGCTTCGGCGAGGTCCGCGAACGGCCCTGGGCGGTCGACGGATTGATCGGCGTGCGGCCGATCGTGACGGCGACGCTCGCCGCCGACCACCGCGCCAGCGACGGTCACACCGGCAGCCGCTTCCTGAGGCTGATCGATCGTCTCCTGCAGAAACCGGAGGAGCTGTGAACGAGCAAGAGCTGCGCGACGTATTCGTCGGGGCCCTGACCGAGGTCGCCCCGGACATCGATCCGGCCGCGATCGATCCCGGCGTGGAGCTGACCGAACAGCTGGATCTCGACTCGATGGATTTCCTCAACGTCATCGTCGCCGTGAACGAGCGGACCGGGATCGAGATCCCCGAGCGCGACTACGGGAAGCTCGCGACGCTCGAGGACGCGGTCACCTACCTGCTCGCGGCGCAGTAGCTCCGCGGCAATCCACGGCGAAGCTTCGGCTTTACCCCGGTGTCCACCGTGATCTCCGCCGCTAGTTTCGTGTCATGACCGAGCCGAGCATCATCGAGCGAAGCGTCGAGAAGGCCCACATCTGGCTCAACGAGATGGCCGAG
Source organism: Thermoleophilia bacterium (assembly GCA_016649905.1). Lineage (GTDB taxonomy): Bacteria > Actinomycetota > Thermoleophilia > Solirubrobacterales > 70-9 > VAYN01. Next base: position 3,453 of record JAENWU010000168.1, on the reverse strand, counting down.
CAGTTGGGGACCGAGGATCACCAGGAGGCCTACCGGGCCCTGCGTGCCTACCTTCACGCCCTGCGAGACCTCCTACGCGGTCAGCGCGGCGGCGATCGTGCTGCGACGCCACGTCTCCGCCGGAGAGATCGACGACATCCGCGCGATCCTCCCCGAGGATCTTCGCCCGATCCTCGGTTGACGTAGGCGCGGCCGATGCCGATCAACGAGCGCACCTTCGAGATTCCCGCGCCCCCGGTGCACCTGATCGGCGACCTGACCGTCCCGGCGGACGCCGGAGGCCTGGTCGTCTTCGCGCACGGCAGCGGCTCCAGCCGGCTCAGCGGGCGCAACCGCCAGGTCGCCGCCACGCTCAACGAGCGCGGCCTCGCGACGCTGCTCCTCGATCTGCTCACGGCGGAGGAGGAGCTGAACCATGCCAACGTCTTCGACATCGAGCTGCTCAGCCGGCGGCTCGTCGCCGCGACCCACTGGGCGGGCGAGCACACCGATACCGCCGGGCTCCCGGGCGGCTACTTCGGCGCCGACTCTGCTGATCGTCGGCGGTGCCGACACGACGGTCCTGGCTCTGAACGAACAGGCGGCCGCCCAGCTCCGCTGCCCGCACAAGCTCGAGGTCGTTCCCGGCGCCACCCACCTCTTCGAAGAGCCGGGTGCGCTGGAGCGCGTCGCGGAGCTGGCCGGGGATTGGTTCGCCGGCTTGCTGCCGGTCGATCAGTAGCGCAGAAGCGCGGCGACGCGGCCGTGCGAGTCGAGCGCATCGCCCTCGACGACCAGGACCTCGGCTGACTGGCCGACCGCTCCTTCGACCGCCTGCTCGACCTGCTCGTCGCGGGCGCCGCTGTGCACGAGCAGGGTCTCGACGCGGCGATCCTCGATCGCCGCCAGGACGTCGTCGACGCCGGTGACGGCCCCCTTGCCCTCCCCGAGTCCCTGCTCGAGGCGGTCGATCATCTCCCGCTCGCGGTTCTGGCGCTGCTCGGCCATCAGGCCGCGGACCCGCTCCAGCACTTCGCCGGCAGAGGCGTGCTCGACGTCGATCGACAGGTGCCCGCCGAGGCGCTCTCGCAGATAGGGGTGCAGGTTCGCCTCGACCACGGGCCACATCTCCGGTGGCCCGAGGATGAGCACGCGGTCGAAGGCCTGGCGCTTGTGGAGCGCCAGCAGAAGGTCGCAGACGCGGCGAACGTGGTCCTTGGTTTCTTTTTCGATCCCGCGCTGGTAGCGACCCTGGGACCAGCCGCCCTGGGAGTGCCAGCGGTGGACGTCGTCATCGACCTCGCCCACCTCGACCAGCCCGGCCTCCGAGCCGCGAAAGACCCGGCCGTGCTTCCTGCTGACCAGTGCCACGCCCCAGATCGACCCGGGCATGGCCTCGATCAGCGGCTCCAGCGCCGGCCCGTGACGGAAGGAGGCCGCGACGTCGAAGTCCGGCTGGCGTCGCAGCGCGTAGGCGCATGGCTCGCCGGCCTCGTCGCAGAAGAAGGCGATGCCGTGAATGCTGCCGTCGTCGACCCCGACGCTCTCGAGCCCGTCGCGAATCCGCTCCAGGCAAGAATCGAGCGTCGAGCGGCCGGGCCCGTCGCCGACCTCCTCGCGCAGCTTCCGCTCGGCCTCGGTCAGGCGCGAGTCGAGTTCGACCCCGCGCGTGCGCCGGGTGGGCACCTCGGGCAGGTCCAGCCGCAGGAAGACGCTCAGCACCCAACCACCGCCGTCGCCCAGTCGGTCGAGCATGCGCAGCGTCCCGTCTTCAATCTCAAGTAGTTTCATGACGGTCATTCTCCGCGGGGGCGGGCACCGCGTCATCAGGGCATTTCCCGGATCGGGTTCGGCTTTCCCCCGATGGAGATCGCTCTGGGTCTTCCCTAATCTCGCTTCAGAGCTCATGTGACTCTCGGAATTCAGCACAGCTCGGTTGCGGTCTTCGCCCCTTCGCCGATCCTGACCGTGACGGTGGAGAACGGCCCGGACGGGGGCGAAGTCCATTTTCATCCGGGCGGCCAGGGTTTCTGGGTCGCCCGCATGGCGGCCAGCCTCGGCGCCAGGGTCTCGCTCTGCGTCCCGCTCGGCGGCGAGTCCGGCGACGTCCTCCGCGCCCTGCTCGACGCCGAGGGCATCGAGGTGCTCGCGGTCCGTACCGGCGGCGCCAACGCCGCCTACCTGCACGATCGCCGCAGCGGCGAGCGGCAGCCGATCGTCGAGACGCAGAGTCCGGGCCTGGGCCGCCACGAGCTCGACGAGCTCTACGGAGTCGCGTTGACGGCGGGCCTGGACAGTGGCGCGATGCTGCTGACCGGGCCGCGGCATGGGCACGTGCTTCCCGCCGAGACCTACACCCGCCTTGCCGGCGACCTCCGCGCCAACGGCCGCCCCGTTCTCGCCGATCTCACCGGAGAGCCCCTGCGGGCGGCGTTGAGGGGCGGGCTCGACCTGCTCAAGCTCAGCCTCGAGGAGCTGCACGCCGAGGGGCTGGCCTCCGGCGCCGGCCTCGCCGACCTCGACGCCCCGATCCGGCAGCTCGGCCGCGAAGGCGCCGAGTGCGTCCTCGTCTCGCGGGGTCCCGACCCGGCGCTGGCGCTGGTCGGCGGGCGCCTACTCGAAGTCAGCGGCCCGCGCTTCGCCGCGATCGACCCGCGCGGCGCCGGCGACTCGATGTTCGCCGCCCTCGGCGTCGGGGTCGCCGCGGGCCTGGAGCTGGAGGAGGCGATGCGGCTCGGGGTCGCGGCGGGGGCGCTCAACGTCACCCGCCACGGGCTTGGCAGCGGCCACGTCAAGGAGATCGATCGCCTGCTCGGTCAGGTGCGCATCCGCGATGCCGTCTGACCAGGGTGCGGCGGTCGCGACCGCCGACACCGTCGAGCAACCGCATGCCGCCCAGGCCCCCGACGTTGCCTCTGCCTTCGAGACCGATTCCCTCTCCGGTCTCTCTGAGCAGGAGGCCGGCAACCGCCTTGCCCGGGTTGGGCCCAACGCGCTGCAACGGCGTCGCTCGCCCGCTTACGCGGCGATCGCCCTGCGCCAGTTCCGGGACCCGTTGGTGCTCCTGCTCGTTGCCGCCACGGCGGTCTCGCTGGCGATCGGAGACGGCGTCGAGGCGATCGCCATCGCGGTGATCGTCGTCCTCGACGCGCTGCTCGGGTTCTCTCAGGAGATCGGCTCCGAGCGAGCGATCCTGGCCCTGCGGGGGACGCTCGAGAGCCACGCGAACGTGATCAGGTCGGGGCGAGAGCGCCAGGTTCCCGCCGAGCGCATCGTCCCGGGCGACCTCGTGGTGCTGCGCGAGGGCGAGCGCGTGCCCGCCGACGGCCGGCTCGCGAGCGCCGAGAGCCTGGCGGTCGACGAGTCGGCGCTGACCGGCGAGTCGGTGCCGGCGGAGAAGGGCCTCGATCCGGTCCCCGCCGAGACGCCGCTCGCGGATCGCTCCCCTCTCGTCTTCGCCGGTACCGGCGTGAC
>JAENWU010000095.1 GCA_016649905.1 Thermoleophilia bacterium | reverse complement strand
GCGCGCCGCCGCCGGCCCCTACTCCTGGGACGAGGCCGCCCGCCTCACCCTCGAGCTCTACCGCGAACTGATCGAGGCGCGCGCATGACCACCGCTGCCGCGTTCTTCTTCTGGCTCAGCTCCGGCCTGATCGTCTACACCCACCTCGGCTACCCGCTGGTGCTGGCCGCGCTGGTCTGGTTCCGGGGGGGAATCGACGACCACTTCCATGGCAAGGAAGGGCTCACGCTCGCCGCCAACTCGGACGTGCCCCGCGTCACCCTGATCGTGCCCGCCTACGACGAGGAGGAGGTGATCGCCGCCAAGGTCGCCAACGCGCTCGCGCTCGACTACCCACGTGAACGGCTGCAGCTGATCGTCGCCTCCGACGGGTCGAGCGACGCCACCGCCGAGCGCGCCCGCGAGGCCGGCGCCGACCTCGTGTTGGAGCTGCCCGCCGGCGGCAAGGTAGCCGCCCTCAACGCCGCTGCTGAGCTGGCCGAGGGCGAGCTGCTCGCCTTCTCGGACGCCAACAGCCTCTGGTCTCCCGACGCCCTGCGGCGGCTGGTCGCCCCCTTCGCCGACCCCACGATCGGCTACGTCTGCGGCCAGGTCCGCTTCGTCGACGGCGGCGGCGACAACCTCGAGGGCGCCTACTGGCGCTACGAGATGGCGGTGCGGAAAATGGAGTCGGCGCTCGGCGGCATCACCGCCGGCAACGGCGCCATCTACGCGGTCCGCCGTGACGCCTACCTGCCGCTCGACCCGAGTGGCAGCCACGACCTCAGCTTCCCCTTCGCGCTCGCCAAGCGCGGCCTGCGCTCGTTCTACGCGCCCAGCGCCCAGGCCGAGGAGAAGATGGTGCCGACGCTGGAGGGCGAGTTCGCCCGCAAACGGCGGATGATGGTCGGCCTCTGGGACATCGTCGTCGGCGAGGGGATGCTCTCGCCACGCGGCTACTCGCCGCTGTTCGCCTTCGAGCTCGCCTCGCACCGGCTGCTGCGCTACCTCAGCCCGTTCCTGCACGTCGTCGCCTTCCTCGCCAACCTGCTCCTGCTCGGCGACGGCTGGTTCTACTACCTCACCTTCATCATCCAGCTCGGCATTCTCGGCGCCGCCCTGCTGGCTCCGTGGCTGCCGGGCCCACTGCCCCGGATCGCCCGCTACTACGTGATGACGACCGCCTCGATCGCCGCCGGCCTCTGGGACCGCTGGCGCAAGGGATCAACCGGGCGCTGGGAGAAGGCCGAGGGCACCCGGTGACGCATTTGGCCGGCGCATATCGGCGTCCTCGGTCGCTCGCGTGCAGAGCACGCCACGCTCCCTGCGTCCTTGATCTGCTTGACCAACTGCGCCACCAAAGCTGATGCCGCGCGCCCTCGACATCCTGATCGCCACGATCGCCTTGGTCGTGCTCTCGCCCTTCCTGCTGGTCGCGGCGGCTGCGATCAAGCTCGGCAGCCGCGGCCCGGTCTTCTACCGCCAGCGGCGGATCGGCCGCGGCGAGCGCAGCTTCGAGATGCTGAAGCTGCGGACGATGGTCCAGGGCTCGGACCCGGTTGGCGTCGGCACCGTCGTCACCCGCGCCGACCTCCGCGTCACCCGCGCCGGCCGCTTCCTGCGCCGCACCTCGCTCGACGAGGTGCCGAACCTGGTCAACGTCCTCCGCGGCGAGATGGCGATCGTCGGGCCGCGGCCGACGATCGCCGCCCAGGTCGACGACTACACCCCCTTCCAGCGCCGCCGCCATGAGGTCTTGCCCGGGATCACCGGCTGGGCCCAGGTCCAGGGCCGCGCCGGCATCCCCTGGGCGGAGCGGATCGAGCTCGACGTCTGGTACGTCGAGCACCGCAGTCTCGCCCTCGACGCCCGCATCCTCGCCCGCACCGCCTGGCTCGTCGTCAGCGGCCAGGGCCTGGCGCCGGACTAGGGGTCGAGATGGCGGGATAGGCTGCCGCCTGTGAGCGAGAGGCCAAAGGTGAGCCTGCGGCGCTTCGAGCCCGGCGACGCGGCGGCCGTGCACCGCTGGTTCAACAACCCCGAGGCGACGAAGACGTTGATGGAGCAGCGCCAGGGGTTCTCGATGGAGGAAGCCGAGGGCTGGACGCAGCGGGCGATGAACGACTCCGGCGAGGACCGCAAGTTCGCGATCGTCGTCGAGGGTTACGAGGAGCCGGTCGGCTTCACCGCCCTCTACGGCCTCTTCCGCCAGACCGCGCCCGAGCTCGGCGCCCTGCTCGGCGACGACGTGCGCGGCAAGGGCGTCGGCCGCCGCGCCGAGGCGCTGACGATCGCCAAGGCCTTCGACGAGTACGGCGCCCACCGGGTCTACGGTCGGATTCCGGCCCGCAACGAGGTCGCCAAGAAGACCGTCGCCGGCCTCGGCTGGAAGCACGAGGGGACGATGCGGGCCCACCTCGCCCGCGAGGACGGGCCGGCCGACGACTGCGAGGTCTGGGGCGTCCTCCCCGACGAGTTCCGTGCCGCCACCGCCGACCTGCTGGAGGGGTGAGCCCGAGCCGGGCGGGGATGGCTGGACCGAGCGCCACGGCCGAGCTGCTGGAAGACCGCGCCGAAGCCGCGGTCTCTGACGACTTCTTCCGCTCCCGCCCCTTCCTCGACGCCGAGGGCGCCACCCACACCCTGCGGCTCGAGACCGGCGACGGGCTCGAGCTGGTGGCGCCGCTGCTGGTCCGCCAGATCGGCGAGGGCCCCGAGCGCGACGCGATCTCCCCTTATGGCTACCCCGGCCTCGTCCCCATCCCCGCGGGTGATCGCCATTCCCCACCTATAAGGGGGGAAATGGCGATCACACCGCTGGACCCGGCCGCGATTGACTTCTCCGCCACCGGCCTGGTCAGCGTCTTCCTGCGCCACACGCTCGGGCCGCCGCCGCTCGGCGGGACCACGGAGCGCAACGTCGTTCAGCTCGCCGACCCGGCCCTGGCGCCGAAGAGCCGGCCCAGCGATCGCCGCCAGGTCCGCCGCAACCTCGAGGCCGGCTATGCGTTCGAGCTCGTTCCCGCCGCCGAGACGACCGCCACGCAGCGCTCCGGCTTTCTCGACCTCTACGAACAGACGATGCGCCGCACCGCCGCCGCCGAGCACTACTTCTTCGGTGCCGCCTATTTCGGCCGCATCCTCGAAGCCGATCGCACCTGGCTCGTCCTCGTCACGGCGCCCGGGGGCGCGCTCGCCGCCGCCTCGATCGCCGCCATCAGTGACGGCTACCTCCATTACTACCTCAGCGGCAGCGCCGACTCGTACCTACGCGACTCGCCGATGAAGAACGTCGTCGCGGCGTTGGTCGAGCACGCGGCCGAGCTTAGCCTGCCGCTCAACCTCGGCGGCGGCATCTCCCGCGGTGACGCCCTCGAGGAGTTCAAGCGCGGCTTCGCCAACCGCGAGCTGCCCTGGCAGACGTCCGAGCTCGTCTGTGACCGCGAGGCGTACGAACGCCTCAGCGCCGGCCACTCCGCCGCCGGCTTCTTTCCCGCCTACCGGGCGCCCTGAGGGCGCCCCCCGCCTAGTTCGGTTTGGCCGGCGTCGGACCGGTGAAGGTGAAGGCTTCCGCCGGCTCGCCGCCGAATTTGCCCCAGGTCTGCTTGCCGAAGGCGCGGATCGCGTCCAGGGTCGCCGCGCCTTTGTAGGTTGGGCAGCCGAGCAGGTTGGTCCAGGTCGTCGCCGCGACCTCGTAGGGCATTTTGTCGTTGGGGAACAGCAGCGTCGCCCCGTACATCGTCTCGAAGAGCCCCTTCAGTTCCAGCTGCGCCGCTTCGGGCAGGTCGGGCGCGTACTGGATCTCCATCCGCCCGTGCTCGAGCGAGTGGACGATGTCGATTTCTTCCGGCATTTCCGAGTAGGCGCCGTCGGCCTGCTGGTAGGGCGGTTCGACGTGATTCCCCGAGGTCGGCGGGTCGGTTCCGTATTCGGGCGTCGGCGAGCCAGGCGGGATGTGTTCTTTGCCCTCGTCTTTGAGGCCGAGCCGAAGCTGGCAGCCCGCCGCTTTGGCGGCGGCCTCGAGGTCGGTGGTCTTCGCCGCCGCCGGCACCGTGCCGGCCCGGTCGTCGGGCTGGACGCCGTTGGTCGAGCCGATCGAGGTGTTGAGGTTGATGTGGGCGTCGCCGCCACCACCATCGTCGCCACCACCGCTGGCGATCAGGAAGATCGCGACGGCGATCGCCAGCACAGCGGTCGAGGCGATCGCGTAGCCGACGATCAGCCGGCTGCGCCCGGAGCTCTTGTCCGCGGCTTCAGCCCCGACCCGTTCCTGGCGAAGCTGATCGCGTTCGCGTTCTCTGTCTCCCTTGCCCATCTCAGAATCCCCCGTCCATCGCAGAAAGACTAATCGCCGCCGCCGGTCAAGGTACCGACGTCGCCGCGAACCCGCTCCCAGGGGCGCGAGGCGCGCAGCGCTCCCAGCACGGCTCGCGTCGCCGGGGCCCGGTTCAGCGCGTAGAAGTGGATGCCCGGGGCGCCGGCGATCAGCAGCTCGGCGCACTGCTGGGTGGCGTAGGCGATGCCGAGCTCGAACTCACGGTCGGGGTCGCCGTCGACCGCCTCGAAGGCGGCTTCCAGCGGCGCCGGGATCGTCGCGTCGCAGAGCCCGCAGATCCGCTTCGTCTGGGCGAAGCTGGCGACCGGGATGACGCCGGCCAGGATCGGTACCTCGATCCCGTGCGCGCGCGCCGCCCGCACGAAGTCGAAGTAGACCTGGTTGTCGAAGAAGAGCTGGGTGATCAGGAAGCCGGCGCCGGAGTCGACCTTGGTCTTCAGGTAGTTGAGGTCGGTCTCGAGGTCCGGCGCCTCCGGGTGCACCTCCGGGAAGCAGGCGCCGCCGACCGCAAAGTCCCAACCGGCGCCGATGAAGGCGGCCAGCTCGGCGGCGCTGCCGAGCCCACCCTCGGGCTGGACGAACTCGCCTTCGTTCCGCGGCGGGTCGCCGCGCAGGGCGAAGATGTTCTCGACCCCGGTGGCCTCGATCCGGTCGAGCGTCGCCGCCAGCCCCTCGGTGGTCTCCCCCACGCAGCTGAGGTGCGCCATCGTCTCCAGCCCGACCTCGTCCTTCAGCGCCGTCGTGATCTCCACCGTGCCATCGCGGGTCGAGCCGCCGGCGCCGTAGGTGACGGAGACGAAGTCGAGCCCGAGCTGCTTCAGCTCCTGTGCCGTCGCGTAGAGCGCCGCGGTCGCCTCGGCCGTCTTCGGCGGGAAGAACTCGACCGAGAAGGTCGGCTTGTTGGCGGCGATGATCTCGTCGATGCGCATCCGGGGAGGGTAAAGCCAAGCCGTCCCCGGACGCGGTTAAGCGGAGGCTTTGCGGCGATCGACCCGGGCCTGGAACTCGACCTGGATGTCCTCGAGCCGCTTGCCCTTGGTCTCCGGCACCAGCTTCCAGCAGAAGATCAGGGTGAGGATGCCGATCGCGCCGTAGAACCAGAACGCCCCGAAGCTGCCGAGCGCGAAGTCGGTCTTGATGAAGAGCAGGGCGCCGGCGATGACCCCGGTGTCGTAGCCGAACAGCAGGCCGCCCAAGCCCGCTATCGCTGCGGTCAGCACGACGTTTCGGCGCCCCCTGCGAGCGGACGCAGCGGATCCCTGGTTCATCCCGGCGCAAACGTATACCGGCGCCCCCCCTGGCGTCACCCATGGCCGCGAAATTCCTTTACCCCGGACTTTGCGGGATCCCTGCCCGGGCAGGCCTTGCACGGCGGCTCGGGGACCAGCTAGGTTCGCTCTGCGACCGGGAGAGGCCCGGACCCCGCGGAAGCCAAGCGGGGAAGTGGTCTCAAAGGTGGCGCAACGAGCTTCTGAGCGCGAAGGCTACGCGCACGGCAGGCAAACGAGCGCCATCCCCGGTCGTTTTTTCGTGCGCGAGGGCACCCAGGGCTGGCCGTCCGACCCGGCACCTAGCGTTGCCGTCGGCCTGGGGGACCTGCCCCCCCTGGTCCCGCGACCGGGGCGCACCGCGCCGGGAGTTGGGCGTCGTTTTGGCGAACCCCGTGAGCATCGCCGTCGACCTAGCCCGCCCGCTCCCACCTTCTTTGAAGCTGTCACCTATCTGGATTTCTTGTGGAAGGATGGGGCGATGAGTGGGGAGGTTCGCTACGAGCGGCAGGGGGCGGCGGCGGTCCTGACGATCGACCGGCCGGCGCGCCGCAACGCCGTCGACGGGGCGACCGCGCGCCTTCTGCGCCAGGGCTTCGACGAGTTCGAGGCTGACGAGGGGGCGCGGGTGCTGGTGCTCACCGGTGCCGGCGGCGAGGCTTTCTGCGCCGGCGCCGACCTCAAGGCGCTCGACCTCGACGTCGATGACCCTGCTGGGCCCGAGGGCTTCACCAGACTGACCCCCTCGAAGCCGGCGATCGCAGCCGTCGACGGCTGGTGCCTGGCTGGTGGTCTCGAGCTCGCTCTCTGGTGCGACCTACGGCTCGCCACCCCTGCGTCCACCTTCGGCTTCTTCGAGCGCCGCTGGGGCGTGCCGCTGGTCGACGGTGGCACCCAGCGCCTGCCGCGCGTCGTCGGTCTCGGCAGGGCGCTCGACCTGATCCTCAGCGGCCGTCCGGTCGGGGCCGAGGAGGCGCACCGGATCGGTCTCGTCAACGAGGTGGTGCCAGCGGGCTCACACCTGGAGCGGGCGCTGGAGCTGGCGGCGCGGATTGCTGGCTTCCCGCAGGAGACGATGCTCGCCGATCGCCGCGCCGCGATCGAGGGGCTGGGGATGCCGCTGGCCGATGGCCTCGCGCTCGAGCACCAGCTCGGCCGCGAGACGCTCGACGTCGCCGCCCGGGGCGCCGCCCGTTTTGCCGCCGGCGAGGGCCGCCACGGCGACGGCGTCTGAACCGACCTCAGTTCAGGTCTGGACCCGGCGCATCTCCACTTCGGCGGCCGCGACACCTAGGTAGGGCATCGTCACCGCGAAGACGAGGTCGGGCAGGATCGCCTCCAGCTCGGCGCTGCGGTCGGCGCGGATCTCGGCGAAGACCATCGAGGTGACACCTCCGATCGCGAAGCGGGCCGTGTCCGCCGGCAGCTCCGCGCCCTGGGGCGAAGCCTCCCGTCCCTGCTCGAGGAAGGGAACGAAGCGATCGAGGGCCTCGCGGTAGCGCACGCGAGCGTCGCCGCCGATCGCGGTCACCTCGACGATCGCCATCCTGGCGAGCTCAGCCTCGGCTGCCATCAGTTCGGCCAGAGCTCGCAGAGCGGTCACGACTCGGTCGGGCCAAGGTTCGCTGGCGGCGCTCTCGAAAGCGGTTGAGACGTGGGCGACGAGGACATCGAAGACGGCGTCGTAGGCCTGGAGGAAGCAGGCTTCCTTGTCGGCGAAGCGATGGTCGAACTCAGCCCGGGTGACGCCGGCGACCTCGACCACCTCGGCCAGCGTCGCGGTCTCGTAGCCCCGCTCGGCGACGACCCGGAGCATCGCCTCGAGGATTCGCTCATGCTCGGAGCGGACGGCGTAGGCGCGCTCGAGCGCGCCGCCGGACCCCGATTTCTCCCCCGGATCCGGTGCCGATGACGAATCCACGGCTAGCAGCGTACCCCGCCCCCCTGGCAGCGCTCCCCCACAACAAGGTGGAGGCAGTTTGAGTGCCATGAAGAACTCGATCAGTATGCGGCTCAAAGGGCAGGGTTGAATCGAGTCCGGCTCAGGTACTCTGGCGTTCGTGACGCAGCACAGCTCGACGATGAGGCCGCCGCCCGGCCGCCAGCAGCTCTCCCGCGAGTTCATCACCCAGCACCAGCGGGCGCGGATCATCACCGCCCTCGCCGTGGAGACCGCCGCCCAGGGGTACCGCGCCGTCACCGTCGCCGACATCGTCCGCCGCGCCGGAATCGCTCGCAACACCTTCTACGAGAACTTCTCCTCCAAGCAGGATTGCTTCCTCGCCACCCAGGACTACGCGGTCCAGGAGGCGCTGCGCCGCGTCGTCGCCGCAGCCTGCAAGGTCGAGGGCTGGGAGGGCCGCGTCGACGCTGGCCTTGCGGCCTTCCTCCGTTACGTCGCCAGCGAGCCCGCTCTGGCCTACACCTGCATCGTCGAGGCGCTCTCGGCCGGCCCCGCTTCGCTGGCCCGCTACGAGGAGTCGCTGGAGTACTTCGTCGCGCTCCTGCGCATCGGCCGCGAGACGTCCCCGCGCGGCGAGGAGCTGCCGGAGACGCTCGAGGAGACGATCATCGGCGGCATCTTCTGGATCATCTACCAGAGGATCATCCGCGGTGAGACCGAGCAGATCGAGACCCTGCGGCCGGAGCTCGTCGAGTTCGCGCTGACCCCATACATAGGTGGCGAGGCCGCGAATCAGGCCACGCCCGAGCGCCGCGCCCAGGCCGCGTAGGCAATTTCCCCGACCGGTATCGTCGCTTCCGTGGCCCCAGACCCCAACGCCTCCGCCGAGTACCCCCCCGAGCTCTCGCGTCTTCCCCCGGGAAGGCACGGGCTGCCGCGCGAGTTCGTCGTCCACAACCAGCGCGAGCGACTGATCGCCGGCCTCGCCGAGGCGATCGCCGAAAACGGCTATGCGAGCACGACGATCGCCCACATCACTCGCCACGCGGCGGTCTCGCGGCGCACCTTCTATGAGCACTTCGGTAGCAAGGACGAGTGCTTCGTCGCCGCCTACGACACGGTCATGGAGCAGCTGCGCGAGCGTGTCGACGCTGCCTACCAGGACGAGGACGACTGGCCGCACGCGGTCCGCGCCGGGATCGCGGCGATGCTCTCCTTCCTCGCCGCCGAGCCCAACCTGGCCCGGCTCAGCATGGTCGAGGCGCTGGTCGCCGGCCCGGTCGTCGTTGAGCGCTACGACGCCGCGATCAGGAGCCTCGTCCCCTACTTCGAGGCCGGCCGCGAGGGCCGCCCACCCGAGGTCCTCGACCGCCTCTCGCCGACCACCGAGGAAGCGCTGGTCGGCGGCATGGTCTCGTTGATCTCCCGCCGCATCATCGCCGGCCGCGGCCCCGAGCTCGAGCAGCTCCTCCCCGACCTGGTCGAGTTCACGCTGACGCCTTACCTCGGCACCGCCGAGGCCGCCGCGATCGCTCACGCGGGCTGACTTTCGCGCGCCGGGCGGCGCAGTTTTTCGACGTTTCGCGCGCCACCCACGCGGATCTACCTGAGACAATACGTTCCATGTTCGGTCGGCAGGGAAAGCAGATCAGCCAACAGCTCGAGGAGCTGATCGGCATCCAGCGCGAGCATCGCGACGTGTTCCGGGAGCATCGAAAGGATGTCGCGGACTATCGCGAGGAATTCACGGATTACCGTGAAGAGTTTGGGGACTATCGCAAAGAGTTCCGCGAGTTCCGCGGGGAGTTTCATCAGCATCGCGACGTGTTTCGCGAGCATCGGAAGGAGCTCGCGGACTACCACGAAGAGGTCCGTTCGCACGCTGGTGAGTCACGGACCGCCCTCGAGGAGTTCCGCGAGTTCAACCGCGAGATCCTCCTGCGCAACGAGAAGGTTTACCTGACCGTGATCGCGCGACTGGAGGAACTGGGCGAGGAGATCCGCTCGAACAGGGAAGAGACGCAGGCGCAGACGAGGGCTCTGATGAAGCTGATGGACCGCTTCGACGGCGGCAGTAGCAGCGCCACGGCTTAGTCGATCCGTCGTTTTCCAGGGCTTTCCCAAGTCTCTTTTCCAAGGGCTTGATTTTTGTCGGCCAACATACGAACATATGTTCGTATGGAGATCGCCTGCGTCATCAACGACCGCCTGGCATCTCCAGCGCGCCCGGACCGCTCCGGGGGGTCCCGGTCCGGGCGCGCCACCCTTGCCAGTCCGGCCGATCCGGTCGAGGTGGCGGAGCGGACCGAGGCGACCGTGCGGGCGTTGGAGGCGATCGGCGCCGGGGTCGAGAGCGAGCGGCCGGGCGAGGCCTTCTTCACCCTCGACGGGCTGCGGGGGATCCACGGCGGCGATCGCGCCGGCGTCTTGGCGGCGGCCCACGAGGCGGTCTCGACGGCACTCCACGACGGCAGCCAGCCGCGGATCGGGACCGCACCGACCCGCCTCGCCGCCTTCGCCGCCGCCTACCGAGGTGACGGCACCATCGTCCATCCGGCCGGGCTGCGCGGGTTCCTGGCGCCGCTGCGGGTGGCGATCCTGCCGCACCGCCTCGGCGATCCCGAGCCGGAGTCCGAGGCGCTGGTCCTCTCCCTCGAGCGGCTCGGAATCGGCACCCTGGGGCTGCTGGCGCGACTTTCCCCCGACCAGGTCGCCGACCGCTTCGGCCCGCTCGGGCTGCGGGCGCTGCGACTCGCCCGCGGTGAGGACGAGCCGCTGCGCCCGCGCACCCCGCACGAGGAGCTGGTCGAGCAGATCGAGTTGCCGGAGGGGACCGCCGGCCGCCAGCTCGACCGCGCCCTCGAGCTGCTGGTCGACCGCCTGCTGGCGGCGCCACAGCGGCGCGGGCGGACCTTGCTCGGACTGCGGCTGGGGGCGCGGCTCGTCGGCGGCGGTAGCTGGAGCATCGAGCAGGGGCTGGGCCGGCCGAGCGCCTCGGCGCGGGTTCTGCGCACGGTGCTGGCGCCGCGGCTGGAGTCGCTGCCGGGCCCGGCCGAGGCGCTGCGGCTGCGGGCGCTCGG
>JAENWU010000099.1 GCA_016649905.1 Thermoleophilia bacterium | reverse complement strand
GAGAGCTCCGACATCACCCAGTACTCGGTGAGGTGGGGCTTGATGTCGGCCGCGGCCAGGATCGCGTGCGCGTGGGAGGCTGACATGCCGACCTCGGCAGCCAGCTCCTCATAGGTCCAGCGCTCACGGCGAGCGCCCTGGGCGGGGCTCGCCCCCGGCCGCGTGCAGGCCTTCGCGATCAGCCGCGCCCTGACCGCGTGGTCATAGACGAGCGGCTTGCCGGGCCGGGGCAGGTCCTCCAGTCCATCCAGGCCCCCACGCTCAAAGCGCCCGCGCCACTTCTGGGCCGTGTTCGCCGAACAGCCGACCCGGCGGCCGATCTGGGCCACCGAGCGGCCCTCGCCGGCCTCGAGCACGATCCGGGCGCGCTCGACCATCCGCGCCTGCGAGGTGCCGGCAGCGACGATCGCCTCCAGCGCCGCCCTGTCTCCCGCACCGATCTCGACCCGTTTCGCCGTTGCCGCCATAGCCCGACCTCCATTGTCGCTGGACACCACTCAGCGACGACTTCAAGATCGGCGATGGTAGCCCTGCATCCATCAACTAATTAAGTGGATGGACCACTAGCGCCCAAAATGCCTTCGATACGCGGCGATTGACGCCGATTTCTCTCGATTCCGCCTCGCTTTCGGGCGGCGGCGGAGCTAGGTTCGCCGGCGCCAATACATAAGTGCCCCGGCGGCGGTGAGACGCCCCGGGGCCGGCACCGAAGCCGAAGACTTCAATGCAACCAGAAACGGTACTGCGGTTGCCCTCACCAGGGCAGCATCGCGGCCGGCTTCGGTGCCCTACCGAGAGGAGGGGCACCTGCGCCCGCCACCACGATCACCATCAACAGCGAGCAGCGCGACGGGCACTACGAGCTGGTTCGCAACCACCTCGGCTCCGTAGGCGACCTCTTCGACGCGCTGGAGCGCGACAAGGACTTCGCCACGGCCGCGTGGCTCGGCCTCGAGTTCGGCGAAGACTTCCAGCTTCTGGAGGACATCGGCTGGGGCGAGGACGAGGGGCCGCACGGCCTTCGAGCTGACCATGCCGGCCCACGACCTGGTGGAACTGCTCCGGCGGTTGCACGGCGAAGCCGGCATGGTCCTCGCCGGGGCGCAGGGCAGTCGCGAGGACGTCGAAACGAACGAGCGGTTCCAGCGGGGTCATGACGCCTGCGAGCAGGTGCTGGCCGATCTCGATCCTGGGAAGGGCGAGCACGCTTGACCGCCACCCTCGTCGCCCCAGGCGTGCTGGAAGAGAACTTGAACTTGACCTTCACCTTGGCCGACTTGATCGCCAACAGGCGCCGGCCCGCGACCTCGATCAGGACCGCAGGCCGCCGATGTGGGTTGGCTCGACTTCCGCCGCGTAAGCGACATACATCGGCTCGCCCGCTGCGGAGGTCATGACGGCAATTACCGTTACGTCATTGTCCGTATCGTCATTTTGTGTTAAGTTTGCGCGGTGAGCGCCGCGACATCTACGACGGACGATGGCCGATGAGGTCGACTCCGCGTTCGGGAAGCAACTCGAGCGTCTATCCAAGCGCAGAGCTAAGGGGGATATGGACATGTCAGAGGGACCAGCCGCCACAGCCACCAAGCCCGATGACCCCTCGACCGATCTGATCCCGGACGCGACAAACGGTCACGGAGATAACTCAGAGGAGACCTTGCAGCAATGGCTGGAGCTAGCCAAGACCGGCGGGCGGACCGCGACGGGCACCGTGCGCAAGTTCGCCGATACGGTCGACCGGCTCGTCCCCATGGACGGTGTCGGGCTCCCCAAGCGGCGGGAGCTGATGAGCGCCGCCCTGGAGATGACGGAGCGTCTGGTCCAGTCCGAGTACGACCTTGTACGCAGCCTCGTGCAGAGCGCTGTGTTCGTCAACGTTGGCGTCGACGTCGACGTGGATGTCGACGTGGCGTCGCGAGCACCAACCGCCTAGGCCCAAACCGAAAAGGAGACGGTGAGATATGCCAACCACCAAAACCCCGCCCGCGCAGGCTTCCCAGAAGCCGGCGGTCAAGAGCACCAAGACCGACAAGAGCGCGCTGGATAGAACCGCCAAGTTCTCTGAGCAGGTCCTCGAGCAGGTCGAGACCGGACAGCGCAGCGCGATCGACGCCGCGCGCAGGTTCGTCGGGTCCGTCGACAAGGCGTTGCCGTTGGCCGGCGACGGCCCCTCCAAGCCGCATGAGGTCGTCGACTCGGCCCTCGAGATGTCCGACCGGCTCGTGCAGACCCAGTACGACTTCCTTCGCGGCGTCGTGCAGGCGACACGCTGAGCTGCTCGAATGGCAAGAGGTAAGGCCTCGCCTGAGTCCGGGCTCGGAGTGAGCCAATGGCCTCTCAGCTGAGCTCAGGCCGTAGCGCGGTCGATCGGCTCATCGGTCTGCCCGGTGCGCTGGTCGACTCGCTGCGAATCCTTCCGGAGATCGGGCGTCACACCGCCACGCTGTACGAGATCACGGCCCTGCTCAAGCGCATCGCCGGCGACACCGAAGCCCTGCCCCCGGTACGGGACAACATGGCCCTCGTTGCCGAGGCGACCAGCGTCCTCGGCGCGATGGACGGCAGGATCGCCACCATCGAAGAGGCCATGCCGGTGCTGGTCGAAGTGCAGCGGCACCTGAACCGGCTGCCGGACACGATGGGCGGCCTCGACGACAAGATCGGCCGCCTCAGCGCCCTGATGGAGCAGATGCTGACGTCACTCGACGGGCTCGCGGAAAACGTCGAGGCGCTCCGCTCGGGAATGGGCCCGTTGAGCCGCCTCGCCAGCCGAGTCCCCGGCCAGAGGAAGGACGAGCAGCCCCAGAGCTGAGCTCCCCTGATCGTTCCTTGACGGCGCCCGTTCAGGCGGCGATTGGTACCTGCTCCTCCTTGCCCTCGTGCGCCGCGACTGGCAGCTGATTGCCTCCGCGGCTCTTCCTGTCGGGGAGCGCGAGGCGGCAGATCTTCCTGACAACGCTGCCGAACTGCTTGCCCAGCGGTCCGACGTTGTAAGGGATGCCGTAGCGCTCGCAGATCTCGCGGACCTCGGTCGAGATCTCGGCATAGCGATTGGCCGGCAGGTCCGGGAACAGGTGGTGCTCGATCTGGAAGCTCAGGTTGCCGGCGAGGATGTGGAAGGGTCGGCTGCCGCTGAGGTTGGCCGAGCCGAGCAGCTGGCGGTAGTACCACTCGCCACGGCTCTCGTTCTCGGTCTCCTCCTCGGTGAACTCGTGGGTCCCTTCCGGGAAGTGCCCGCAGAAGATGATCGTGAACGACCAGACGTTGCGAACCAGGTTCGCGGTCGCGTTGCCGGCCAGCGGGAAGAGGAAGAACGGACCCGACAGCGCCGGGAAGATCACGTAGTCCTTCAGGGTCTGGCGGCGGACCTTCTTCCAGATTCCACTGAGCAGCTTGCGCTTGTCGGCGAGCTTCGCCTCACCGCTGGCCAGACGCTCGACTTCGAGGTCGTGCAGGGCCACCCCGTACTGGAAGAACAGCGCGAGCAGGGTCGCGTAGACGGGGTTGCCCAGGTAGTAGGGCTTCCAGCGCTGATCCTCTGACATGCGCAGCACGCCGTAGCCGATGTCGCGGTCCTTGCCGACGATGTTGGTGTGGGTGTGGTGCATGTAGTTGTGGGAGTGGCGCCACTGGTCGGCCGGACAGGCGTTGTCCCACTCGAACTGCTTGCTCGAGAGCGTCGGGTCGTTCATCCAGTCGTACTGGCCGTGCATCACGTTGTGGCCGATCTCCATGTTGTCGAGGATCTTGGAGAGCGAGAGGGCGGTCGTGCCGGCGATCCAGGCGGGTGGAAAGACGCCCGCCCAGAGCAGGCCGCGCCCGGCGACCTCGAGCCCCCGCTGGGCGCGGATCACCTTGCGGATGTAGTTGGCGTCGCGCTCGCCGCGATCGGCGAGGACGCGCTGGCGGATCGCGTCGAGCTCCTCTCCGAAGCTCTCGATCTGCTCCGGCGTGAGGGGGATCTGGCTTTCAGTCGTCGTGCTCATCTTGGTTGCCTTTCGTTGAAAGTCGGTTCAAAGGTCGATTACGAGATCGCTGAGCGGGGCCGAGATGCAGAGCTGGATCTCCTCGTCGGGCGCGGCGGAGACCTCCTCCGTGAGCAGGTTCTTGACGGTGCCGCTCAGCTTGCGGCAGGTGCAGGTGTGACAGATCCCCATGCGGCAGCCCGACTGCGCCGGGACGCCGGCCTTCTCGGCCTGCTCGAGGATCGAGGCGCCGCTGTTGCGGACCTCGAGGCCCGAGTCGGCAAAGCGGATCGAGCCGGTTCCCGGCTCGCCGGCGGGGAGCAGGCCGGGGGGAACGAAGCTCTCGACGTGCAGCCGGTGCTCGAGACCGTTGGCCCAGGTGCCGCGCACGGCGTCGAGCAGGGCGGGGGGCCCGCAGGCGAAGGTCTCGGCGGCGGCGAAGCAAGGGTCGGCTTGGGGAAGGTGGGTCGGGCTGAAATGGCCATCGAGCTCGCCGGCGCCGGGTGCTTGCGTATAGGAACGGGTCAGCTTGAAGTTCGGGTTCTCAGCTGCCAGGTGGTCGAGCTCCTGGCGGTAGATCGCGCGGTCGGGGTCGGGGGCGTACTGGATCAGCGCGGTCTGTCCCGCGTGCCCTTCGGCGCAGAGGGTGCGGAGGATCGCCGTCAGGGGAGTGATGCCGCTGCCGGCGCCGATCAGCAGGATCGAGTCGGGGCGTGAATCGGGAAGGTGGAAGTCTCCGTCGGCTTGCGAGAGCCCGAGCACCATGCCGGGCCGGGCGTGGTCTGCGAGGAAGTTGGAGACCAGCCCGCCGGGGTGGCGCTTGACCGTGATCTCCAACTCGCGGCCGCAATCCTGCGGCGAGGCCGGCGAGTAGCAGCGGCTGTGACGCACACCGTCGATCTCGACCGAGACCTGCACGAACTGGCCGGCGCGGAGGCCCCTCCAGGCACGGTTGGGGCGCAAGGCCAGGGTGACGCTGTCCTCGGTGCCGTGCTCAACCGCGACCACCTCGGCCCGACACTCGCCGATGACGAAGGTCGGGTTGATCTGCTCGAGGTAGCGATCGATCCCGTGCGGACCGGCGATCGTGTCGAGCAGGCGTCGGGCGGGAGCTCCCCGGCGGCGAGGCGGCGCTGTAGTGGGTGTGGGGCTCATGTTCCTCCTCTTCGCTGGGCGTTTAGCAGCTATGCCCATGACGGGAGACAACGTAACATCAATTGTCGTCACGTCAATCAGTGCACCGTCTTTCAGTGATAGGTTTCACAGATGGCGACCGTCCAGCCCGAGAACGATCTGACGATCGAACAGCTCGCCGCGGAGACGGGGATGACCGTCCGCAACATCCGCTCGCACCGCGCGCGGGGACTGCTGCCCGCCCCCGAGGTGCGCGACCGGGTCGGCTACTACGGGCCCGAGCACCTCGATCGGCTGCGGATGATCCAAGAGCTGCAGACGGATGGCTTCAACCTCAAGGGAATCGAGCGGCTGCTGAGCCAGAACCTGGGGCCCGCCGAGCAGTTCCTCTCGTTCAAGCGGGCGCTCGACGAGTTCGACGGCGAGCAGCCCGAGACCTTCACTCGCAAGGAGCTGGCCGATCGCTTCGGGACGGAGATCGACGACGCGCTGAAGCGAGCGATCGATGCCGGCGCGCTGGTCCCGATCGACGATGACCGCTTCGAGGCGCCGTTTCCCTCACTGCTGGACGCAGCCGAGGGCGTCGTCGCGACGGGCGTGCCGCTCGATCACGCCCTCGTCGTGATCGCCAAGGTGCAGAGCCGCTGCAGATCTGTCTCCCACGAGTTCGTGAAGCTCTTCCTCGAAGACATCTGGAGGCCCTTCGAAGAAGAGGGCTATCCGGAGGAGCGCTGGCCGGAGGTACGCGCCGCGCTGGATCAGCTGCGCCCACTGTCGCTGCAGGCGCTGGTTGCCGTCTACCGGATGACGATGTCCGACGAAGTCGAGAAGGCCTTCGGCAAGCAGCTCGAGCGAATGGCCAAACGGAAGGGCTGAGCCCCGGCTACGGTCTTGCGCAATGTGGCCTGTGGATTTCAGCTCTTGGTTCCGTGCTGAACCCTGGAGATGAAGCCGCACATAGAGCACCGCGATCAGAACGGTTCCGATCGCACCCGCCACCCAAGGGAAATAGTGCCGCGGCGAAGCAGGCGCCGCCGCCCGTAGCTGCCCACAGCCCCGGGCAGGCGGCATCGTCGGTCCCGGGGAATCAAACCTGCCTCGGCGATTTCGGGCACTTCTGCGCGGAAGTTCCCAAATTGCTGCCTATCGGCGCATATCCCCACGTATTCGTGATCGCGGCCGCCCGCCGCGCCGTTACGAAATCCCTGCAAGCTGCTACATTCGCGCTTCGCGGCTCTCGGTGGCCCCTGTAATTGCCATGCAGAAGGTCGAGGGTTCGAATCCCTTCAGCCGCTTCCCTGCAAACCGGCGCCTTTGGGCGCCGGTTTCTTTTTAACCGCAGCTCTTCTCGGGCACCATTCGGGCACGAGTGCCCCGGACCCCGAGGTGGATCTCACCGCCACAGCTCGCGGCGCAGCATCGCATTGCCGCGCTCGAGCTGGTCGATGGTGGCGCTGGCGACCGAGCGCGCCCGGGTGTCGCGATTGATGCGGGCCTGGACCTCCCGGTGCGACTTGCTGGTGCGACGGGCGACGTCGGCGACCAGGCGCCTACGCTCGCCGCGCAGCCGCTCTCGGGTCGCATAGGCCGACTCCCGCTCGGGTTCGAGGTCCTCCGATGCGGCTTCCGGCCTGGCGAGGGCGGTCGCCGTCTTCGCCCCCGGCTCGGGGTCATCGGTCGGGAAGAGCTGAAGCGTGGTCGCGCTCATGATCGCCTCGTCCAGTTCGGCGTCGCCCGAGCTCAGGGCGGCAAAGCCGCCATCCGGCTCGCGCCGCTCCGGGCCGGAGTCCATCTCGTCGCCCTCTTCCTCCTCGGCGTCCGGCGAGAGGTCGAGCGCGTGACGGCGCTCCAGCTCGATCTCGTGGGCGAGTGCCTTCAGCCGCGGGTCGGCCGGCATCAGGAGGTAGCTCATCTGGCGGCGCGGCCTCAGGGTGGTCCGGATGAAGCGACCGACCACCTGGCGGAAGAAGAGCTCGGTCCGGGCCGCCGTCGCATAGACACCGACCCGCAGGCGGGGGATGTCGACGCCCTCTGAGACCATCAGCACCGAGACCATCCAGCGTCGATCGGAAGAGGCGAAATCGGCGATGCGCCGGCTGGCACCGGGCTCGTCGCTCATCACCAGCTCGGGTCGCTCCCCCGAGACCGACTCGAGCCGCGCCGCAATCGCCCGCGCGTGATCCTGATCGGAGGCGATGACCAGGCCGCCCGCGTCAGGGTGCCCGTCGGCGCGCACCTCGCTCAGCCTGGCATCGCCGTCGCGCAGCACTTCGCCCATCCACTCGCCTTCCGGGATGAGCGCCGTCCGCAGGCGCCGGGCCGCCTCCGCCGCCGGCAAGGCGAGGTCGAAGTCGGCGCTGCGCAGCCGACCGTCCGAGAGCCACTCCATCTCGCCGTCATATGGCAGGAAGGTGATCGGGCGGCATACCCGGTCGACCAACGCCTGCGGATAGCCGTAGACGTAGTCGGCCCGGCTGACGCCGTCCTCGTCGTAGGTGACCCAGGGAATGGCCGAGTTGTCGGAGCGAAAGGGCGTGCCCGAGAGAAGCAGCCGGAAGCGGGTGCCGTCGAAGGCCCTGCGGGTTTGCAGGCCCCAGGCGGCCTGATCGCCCATGTGGTGCGGCTCGTCGGCGATCAGCAGGGTCGGCTGGCGGCCGGCGGCCAGCCGGTGCGTATCCGGCCCGGCCGCGATCGTCTGGTAGGTGACGGCGACGCCGTGGAAGTCGGCCGACTCCGGCCCCTCCGAGTTTGGCCTGTTCGGCTCAAGATCGATGCCGTAGCGGCCCGCGTCGGCGGCCCACTGGCGACAGATGTGGGTGGTCGGGCCGGCCACGACAACCCGCGAGACGAACTTGGCGCTCAGCATCCGGTGGGCGATGTGCAGGCCGAAGGTGGTCTTGCCGGCCGCCGGCGTAGCCGAGGCCAAGAAGCTAGTGGCCGAGTGCGCCCGCACGGCCTCGGTCGCTTCGTCCTGCCACGAGCGGAGGGGTCGGGCATCGGGCCAATCCGGAAGCGATCGGGCACGCGCCCCGGCGGCGATCAGGTGCTGAGGGGCGTCGTACAAGGGCGCGCCACAATAGGGTCGCCCGCGGTCGGAGGACGGCGGGGCTTTTTTCTCCGGACCGGCTCAGTAGCTTTTGCCGCTGTGGGCCGGGGAAATCGTTTCGAGGGGATTCTTGCCGCGCTGTTGCTCGTCGGGCTGACGACGGCTGCCGTCGTTGCAAGCGCGGGGGCTCAAGGGGACGCCGTCGCCTTTTCAATTCGCAGTGCCGTTTCCGTGATCGACGCTAAGACCAACAGGGTGGTCGTCAGAGCCGTCAAGGTCGGTCCCTTCCCAAGCGCGATCGCGTTCACTCCCGACGGCAGCCGTGTCTATGTCGTCAAAAACTGAGTTCGAGCTGGCCTGCGCATGATCGGCGGCGACCCGGTGCCGCTCGGCCCGGGACTACCATGGCTGGATCCCTGAGGGCAGGGAGTCAGCGGTCCGGGCCTCCTCGCTTCGGTTGGGTTTTCTGCCTTGCCAGCCCGCTGCGCCTACGAAAGAGGAAGTCATGCCGAATTTGCCGAGGATGCGACTGATGACGATCCTGTCGCTTGCCTGTTCGATCCCGCTTCTGTCAGTCGCCTTCGCCTCCGCCGGAGAGACCGAGCCGCTGTCCGGGCGTGCGGCGGCCAGCCCCAGCGGCCAACTCGCCCTGCTGGGGACGTGGACCGGGCACCGGGAGCGCATCGCGAGCACCGACGGCTACCGCAGCGGGACGTCGACCCTGCGGGTCACGCAGCAGAAGGGCCTGACCTTCAAGGGGACGATGACCTGGTCGACGCCGGACGGCCCGATCACCGAGCCGCTGGTTGGCGCCTACACGCCCGGCGGCAACCTGATCACCGGCGCCGACGAGGAGGGGACCTACACCTTCTCCCTCGTCAACGCCAGGACGCTCGACTACTGCTACGCCGAGGCCGGCGACGGCTACCGGACGACCTGCGCGCGATTGAAGAAGCAAAGCCCAAAGTAGAGTTCCGGCCGCAGTGCGTCGAGCTCGCCGACTCCCGATCTTGGTCGTGGCCTTTGCCGCTCGGCTTCGGGCCCTCGAGAGCGAGCACGAAGCCTAGTGCTGTGGCTGATCGCGACCGGGATCGCGCTCGTATGAGCAGCGCAGCGGCAATCGGAATCGGCGCCGTGGTCGGCCTCGCTGTCGGGATCCCCGTCAGCATCGCCACCGATGTGCCGCTGGCGCCGGAGGGCGGGCTGCTGATCGGCGTGCTGGTCGGCTGGTTCGCGCTGCGCTCTCCCAAGCGCCCCTGAGCCATCCGCCACGGAAGGCCCGTCCCCAAAACTGGGTGTGGTCGCCATTTCCCCCTCTATAGGGGAGGAAATGGCGACCACACCCTGGCGAGCCCTGCACCGATCCCTGACACAATGGCCAGGTGGACGCCGAGCGCAGCTACGACCTGGTGCTGTTCGGCGCCACCGGTTTCACCGGCGGGCTGACGGCGGACTACCTCGCCGCGAACGCTCCCGCCGAGACGCGCTGGGCGCTGGTCGGGCGCAACCGGGCCAAGCTCGAAACCGTCGCCGCCCGGCTCGCCGCCGCCAACCCGGCCGCGCCGGTCCCGGAGCTGTCTCTTATACACATCTGACG
>JAENWU010000074.1 GCA_016649905.1 Thermoleophilia bacterium | reverse complement strand
TCGCGATCGCCGGCACCCACGGCAAGACGACGACCACGGCGATGGCGGTCTGGGCGCTGCGGGCGCTCGGCGCCGACCCGGCCTTCTTCGTCGGCGGCGAGGTGCCCGGGCTCGGGCCCGACGGCGAGGCGGTCAACGCCGGCTGGGGCGAGGGCGATTGGGTGGTCGCCGAGGCCGATGAGAGCGACGGCAGCTTCCTGCGTCTGCAGCCAGAGATCGCCGTCGTCACCAACCTTGAGATGGATCACCACACCCACTGGGGATCGCTGGCGGCGCTTCACGATGCCTTCCGCGAGTTCGTCGGCCGTGCATCGTCGGCGGTGCTGCCTGCCGACGGCAGCCTCGACGACCTCGCCAGCGTGGTCGAGATCGTCGGCTTCGACGCCGAGGTCCCGGGCCCGGCCGAGCTCGGCCTCGCGGTCCCCGGCCACCACAACCGCGCCAACGCCCGCGCTGCCCTTGCCGCGATCGGCGCCGCCGGCTTCGATCTCGCCACCGCGGCGCCGGGCCTGGTCGACTTCCCGGGAGTGCGGCGGCGGCTCGAGCTCAAGGGCTCGCGCGGCGGCACCCGCATATATGACGACTACGCCCACCATCCGACCGAGGTCCGCGCCGCCCTCTCGGCGCTGCGCGAGCTCGAGCCCGAGCACCTGATCGCCGTCTTCCAGCCCCACCTCTACTCGCGGACGAAGGCGCTGGCCGAGCAGTTCGGCGCCGCCCTCGCGCTTGCCGACGAGGTCGTGGTGCTCGACGTCTACGCGGCTCGCGAGGAGCCGGTCGGCGAGCTCGCCGGGGTCAGCGGCCTGCGGGTCGCGCAGGCGGCGGCGGAGCGGATGGGGGGTAGGCGGGTCGTCTGGCTGCCGCAGGCCTCCAGCGCGCAGCGCTACCTCTGCGAGCGCCTCGATCGCGACCGCACGGCCGACGCCGGCCGGGTTCTGGTCACGATCGGCGCCGGCGACGTCTTCCGCCTCGGCGAGGCACTGGTCGACGGCGGCGCGCCGTGAGCTCGCCGCCGCCCGCCGGCGTGCGGCGAGACCAGCCGCTGGCACCGCTGACCAAAGTCCGCACCGGCGGCGCCGCCGACTGGTTCGCCGCCGCGACCGACCAGGAGTCCCTGGTCGAGTCGTTGCGCTGGGCGGACGAGGAGGACCTGGCCGTAGGAGTGATCGGCTCCGGCTCGAACCTGCTGGTAGCCGACGATGGATTCCATGGCCTCGCGATCAAGTTGGAAGGTGACCTCGCCGCGTTCGAGCGCGATCACGACCTCGTGCTCGCGGGCGGCGCCGCCCGCCTGCCCTCGGTGGCGGCGAAAGCGGCCGGTTGGGGTCTCTCGGGGCTCGAGTTCGGGGTCAACATCCCGGGCACTGTCGGCGGGTCGGTGCGGATGAACGCCAACGCCTATGGCGGCCAACTCGCGCGGGTGCTCGAGTGGGTAGAGGTCGCGACCAGCTCAGGCAGTGAGCGCCGCGGGCCCGACGAGCTCGACTTTGCCTACCGCAGCTCGAACCTGGGGGAGGGGGAGGTCGTCAGCCGCGCCTGCTTCCGGCTGCGACCCAAGGACCCCGCCGAGATCCGGGCGACGCTGGCGGCGATGCGCTCGCGCCGCCGCGAGGACCAGCCCTCCGGGATCAAGACCTTCGGCTCGACCTTCAAGAACCCCGAGGACGAGCGCGCCGAGGGCCGCAGCGCCGGCCAGCTTCTCGACGCCGCCGGTTGCCGCGGCCTAGCCCACGGCGGCGCCCGCTTTTCACCCAAGCACGCCAACTTCGTCGAGAACTTCGACGAGGCCACCACCGCCGACGTGCTCGAGCTGATGGCCGCGGGCAGGCGGCGGGTCCACGAGCGCACCGGCGTCGAGCTGGAGCCGGAGGTCCAGGTGTTGGGCGAGGTGCGCTGGCCCGGCGGCTGGGAGCTGTGAGGCGCGCGCTCGCGGTCCTTGCCCTGGCTGCGGTCGCGGCCATCGCCGTCTACTGGTTTGCCGTCCGCGACACCGTCGTCGCTCCGCACCTCCGCGGTCTCCACTTGGCGGCGACGATCGGCAGTGGCGAAGACGCGGTGCCGGTCAGCGCCAACGGTGAGGTCCTGGCCTGGCTCAGGCTGCCGGAGGACCTCACCCTGCCTGAACTGCCGCTCGACGAGCCGCCCAAAGGCGACCGGGTCAAAGGCCCCGCGCTGGAGCAGGTGCGGGTGCTCGGAGCGGTGCCGCCAGCGCTGCGGCCGTACATCCTGCGCAGCCGTTACGGCGAGAGCGGGGTGGACGTCGAACTCAATTCCGGGATCGAACTGGGCTTCGGCGATGCCTCCCAAGCGGCGTTGAAGTGGAAGGCCGCCGCCACGGTCCTTGCGGATCCGTCAACCGAAGCGCTCGATTATGTAGACCTGAACTCACCGGGACGGCCCGCAATCCGCGGCGAAGGTCACCTGCTGCCACCATCTCCCTGAGCCACAACGGCTCGCTTCACAAGGCGTAAACAGGCTTCATCGCCAAGGCTCAACCTTAGAGTGAGGGTAGGTAAACTCTAAAGCCGTAGTCGAGACTTGGCCTTGCAGGATGCCTGTCGGGCGTTTGACAGAGGGGGGAGAATGCCCTACGTTGAGCGCAATTTCCGTGATCGAGGCGAATGCTTGAACCCTTGAGCATCGCTGAAGGCTCGGACAGAACAAGGGCTCAACTCAAAACCAAGACTTGGCTATAGCGCCGCTCCCTCCCCGGGTGTGGCGCAGCTGGAGAAATCGGGAGATGGAATCCACTTACCTCGCGGTCATTAAGGTCGTCGGCGCCGGCGGCGGTGGCACCAATGCGGTCAGCCGCATGATCGATGCCGGCATTCGCGGCGTCGAGTTCGTCGCCGTCAACACCGACGCTCAGGCGCTGCAGGCTTGCGACGCTGACATCAAGCTCTCGATCGGGCAGGAGCTGACGCGCGGCCTCGGTGCCGGCGGCAACCCCGAGGTCGGAGCGGGCGCGGCGGCGGAGAGCCGCGACGAGATCAAGGAGGCGCTGAAGGGCGCCGACATGGTCTTCGTCACCGCTGGCGAGGGCGGCGGCACCGGCACCGGCTCGGCCCCGGTGATCGCCGAGATCGCCAAGGAAGAGATCGGCGCGCTGACGGTCGGCGCCGTCACCAAGCCTTTCGAGTTCGAGGGCAAACGGCGGATGCAGCAGGCACTCGAGGGCATCGAGAAACTGCGCAACAACGTCGACACCCTGATCATCGTTCCCAACGAGAAGCTGCTGCAGGCGGTCGAGCGGCGGACCAGCGTGCTGGAGGCCTTCCGTCAGGCTGACGACATCCTCCGCCAGGGTGTCCAGGGCATCACCGACCTGATCACCATCCCCGGCCTAATCAACCTCGACTTCGCCGACGTGCGGACGATCATGCGCGACGCTGGCTCGGCCCTGATGGGGGTCGGCTCCGCCTCAGGCGAGGCCCGCGCTCTCGACGCCGCCAAGGCGGCGATCACCTCGCCGCTGATCGAGGAGTCGATCAAGGGCGCGACCGGGATGCTGTTGAACATCACCGGCCCCGAGGACCTCGGCCTGTTCGAGGTCAACGAGGCGGCGCAGCTGGTCCAGGCCGAGGCCGACGACAACGCCAACATCATCTTCGGCTCGGTCGTCGACCAGTCGATGCGCGACGAGGTCCGCGTCACCGTGATCGCGACCGGCTTCGAGGGCTTCGAGCTCCTCGCCCGCTCGCCGCAGCGGGTGCGGCGACGCTACGAGAGCCGCCCGCGGGTCTCGGCGGAGGACACGGATATCCGCAAACTTCGCGTCTCCGACGACGACATCGACGTGCCGGGCTTCCTCAAAGAATAGGAACGCGCGCCGCTCCAATACGCTGGGCTCCGTGAGCGACGCGGCCCTTCGGCGCACCCCCTTCCACGAGCAGCACGAGGACCTCGGCGCCAAGCTGGTGCCGTTCGCCGGCTGGGAGATGCCGGTTACGTATGAGGGCATCCGCGAGGAGCACTCGGCGGTGCGGACCCATGTCGGGATGTTCGACGTCTCGCACATGGGCGAGGTCGAGGTCGAGGGCCCAGGCGCGCTCGCCTTCCTGCAGCGGGTGCTCTCCAACGACGTCGCCAAGATCGAGTTGGGCGGCGCTCAGTACTCGTGTCTGTGCAACGAGACGGGCGGCGTCATCGACGACCTCTTCACCTACCGGCTCGGCGGCGACCGCTACCTGATCGTCACCAACGCCGCCAACCACGAGACCGACCTCGCCTGGCTCGGTCGCTGGAGCCGCGAGTTCGACGTCAGCGTCCGCGACGTCGCCGACCGCTACGCGATGCTCGCCGTGCAGGGACCGCACGCTCGCGCCGTGCTCAGCGCGGCGCTGCGGATCGAGCTGCCGCCGCGCATGCGGGCGTGGCCGGTCAAGATCGGCCGCCGCCCGGCGCTCGCCTGTGGCACCGGCTACACCGGCGAGGACGGTGTCGAGATCCTGATCGACCCCGAGGTGGCGGCGCCGATCTGGGCCGAGCTGCTCGACGCCGGCGTCGTCCCCTGCGGCCTCGGCGCCCGCGACACCCTGCGCCTGGAGGTCTGCTTCCCGCTGCACGGCAACGAGCTGAGCGCCGAGCGCAACCCGATCGAGGCCGGGCTCGGCTGGTGCTGCGCCGAGGCAACCGGGTTCGTCGGCTCCGACGCGGTCGCCGAGGCGCGAGCAAACGGCACCGCCGAAAAGCTGGCCCCGTTCCTGATCGAGGGCGCCGGCATCCCTCGCCCCGGCAACCCCGTGCTCGCCGGCGCTGAGACGGTCGGCACCGTCAGCAGCGGCACCTTCTCGCCCTCGCTCGAGGTCGGCGCCGGCATGGCCTACCTGCGCAGCGACCTCGCCGAGCCCGGGACCGAGATCGAGATCGACGTCCGCGGCAAGCATCGCCGCGCCCGAGTAGCTTCCAAACCCCTCTACCGGAAAGTGGGCTGAGCCTTGTCAGACGCGAATTACCCAGACGACCTCCGCTACCACGACCAGCACGACTGGGCGCGACTGGAGGGCGACGATCACGCCGTCTTCGGGATCACCTGGTACGCCCAGGACTCACTCGGCGAGGTCGTTTTCTACGACGGCCCGGAGGTCGGCGCGACGGTCCAGAAAGACTCCTCCTACGCCGAGGTCGAGTCGGTCAAGGCGGTCTCCGACGTGATCGCGCCGCTGTCGGGGGAGATCGTCGAGATCAACGACGCCCTCGAAGACACGCCCGAGAAGATCAACGACGACCCCTACGGCGATGGCTGGCTGGTCAAGGTCCGGCTCACCTCGCCTGAGGAGGCCGGATCGCTGCTCGCCGCCGCCGAGTACCAGAAGCTGCTCGAGAGCTAGCGGCGAAGCACCGCCACCCGCTTCCGTAGCCTTAGCCAAGTGACCCGGTACACCTCCGCCACCCCTGACGATCGCGCCGAGATGCTCGCGGCGATCGGCGTCGAGTCCGTCGCCGACCTCTTCGAGCAGATCCCCGAGCCGCTGCGCCTCGGCCGCCCGCTGGCGCTGCCCGACGGCCTCAGCGAGACCGAGGTCTTCGATCGCCTCGCGGCGCTCGCCGGCGCTAACGCCGACGCCGAGTCGGAGGTCTGCTTCGTCGGCGCCGGGATGTACGACCACTACGTGCCGGCGATCGTCGACGCGATCACCTCGCGCTCGGAGTTCCTGACGCCCTACACGCCCTACCAACCGGAGATCTCCCAGGGCGGCCTGCAGGTGATGTTCGAGTTCCAAACGGCGATGTCGGAGCTGACCGGGCTGCCGGTCTCCAACGCCGGCCTCTACGAGGGGCCCTCCTCGGTCGCCTCCGCCGGCTACCTGGCGATGGGCGCCACCAAGCGGCGTCGCTTCGTCGTCTCCCGCGGCGTCCACCCGCACAGCCGCGAGACCCTCGCGACCTACTCGGAGGGCTACGGCGCCGAGGTGGTCGAGGTCGGGCTGGAGGGCGGTCTCACCGATGCCGCCGCGCTGGCCGCCGCGGTCGACGCCGAGACCGCCGCCGTCTTCCTCCAGAGCCCCAACTTCCTCGGCGCGGTCGAGGACGTCGAGGCGCTCGGCGCGGCCGCCAAGGAGCACGGTGCCCTGCTGGTCGTCGCCTGCGACCCGATGACGCTGGGGATCCTCAAGCCCCCCGGTGCCTGCGGTGCCGACATCGCGCTCGGCGAGGGTCAGCCGCTTGGAAACCGGCTCGACTTCGGCGGACCCTCGTTTGGCTTTTTCTGCGCCACCGAGGCGCAGATCCGGCGCATGCCGGGACGGATCGCCGGTGAGACCGAGGACGTCGATGGCCGCCGCGGTTTCGTGCTCGCGCTGCAGACCCGCGAGCAGCACATCCGCCGCGAGAAGGCGACCAACAACATCTGCACCGCACAGGCGCTCAACGCGCTGGCGGCGATGGTCCACCTCGCCTGGCTCGGCCGCCAGGGTTTCCGCGAGCTCGGCGAGCTGCTGGTCCAGCGCACCGCCTACGCCCGCCAGCGCCTGGCCGCCGTCGAGGGGGTCGAGCTGCTGCACGAGGCGCCGGTCGTGCGCGAGTTCGCCGTTCGCCTCGACGCGCCTGTCGGCGCCGTCCTCGACCGCTGCGCCGAGCGCGGCATCGCCGCCGGCTACCCGCTCGGCCGCGAGTACCCCGAGCACGAGGACGGTCTGCTCATCGCGATCACCGAGCGCCGCAGCCGCGAGCAGATCGATCAGCTTGCCGAGGCGCTTGGCGCCGCCGTCGCCGCGGAGCGTGGCGAGTTTGTCAACCAGGAGTTGACAAAAGCGCCAACCGAGGCGGTCTCATGACTCTGACCGAGACGCCGATGCAGCGCGAACGGGCGATGACGATCTACGAGAAGTCGAAGCCGGGCCGGCGCGCCGCCGTCCTGCCCGACGCTGGCGTCCCCGAGGCGCCGCTGGCGGAGCTGATCCCGGCGCACCTGCTGCGTGAGCAGGCGCCGAACCTGCCGGAGATCGCCGAGCCGGAGATCGTCCGTCATTACAACAAGCTCTCGCGACGCAACTTCGACCTCGACAGCGGCTTCTACCCGCTCGGGTCCTGCACGATGAAGCACAACCCGCGGCTCAACGAGCGGGTCGCGGCGCTGCCTGGCCACGCCCGCCTGCACCCGGCCCAGGACCCGCGCCGCGCCCAGGGGGCGCTGGAGCTGATGTGGCTGCTGCAGGAGTCCCTCAGCGAGATCTGCGGCCTGCCCCACGTCAGCCTGCAGCCCTCGGCCGGCTCCCACGGCGAGCTCGCCGGCCTGCTGCTGACCCGCGCCTACCACGCCGACCGCGGCGAAGAGCGGACCAAGGTCCTCGCTCCCGACACTTCCCACGGCACCAATCCCGCCTCGGTGACGATGGCCGGCTACGAGGTCGTCAAGGTGGCGACCAACGAGCGCGGCGGGGTCGAGATGGACGACCTGCGGGCGAAGATCGACGAGGACCCCGACCAGGTCGCCTGCCTGATGCTGACCAACCCGAACACGCTCGGCCTCTTCGACGAGAACATCGCCGAGATCGCCAGCCTGATCCACGCGGCGGGGGGGACGCTCTACTACGACGGCGCCAACCTCAACGCGGTGATGGGCCAGTCACGGCCCGGCGACATGGGCTTCGACATCGTCCACGTCAACCTCCACAAGTCCTTCAGCCAGCCGCACGGCGGCGGCGGCCCCGGCGCCGGCCCGATCGCCGTCTCCGACCGGATCGAGCCCTTCCTGCCGCGGCCGCAGGTGGTCCGCCGTGAGGCCGACAACGGCCACGGCCTCAGCTTCGACCTCGACCACGAGCGCCCCAAGTCGATCGGCCGCCTGCGCGGCTTCCAGGGCAACTTCGGCGTCTTCGTCCGCTCCTACGCCTACATCCTCAGCCTCGGCGCCGACGGCCTCGCCGAGGCCTCCGAGACCGCCGTCCTCAACGCCAACTACCTGAAGGCGCGCCTCGCCGACGGCCGCGCCGGCGAGCGCCTGCCGATCGCCTTCGACCGCCACTGCATGCACGAGTTCGTCCTCTCCGGCAAGCCGATGAAGAAAGAGCTCGGCCTGGCCACCCTCGACCTCGCCAAGCGCCTGCTCGACTTCGGCTTCCACCCGCCGACCGTCTACTTCCCGCTGCTGGTCGACGAGGCGCTGATGGTCGAGCCGACCGAGACCGAGACCAAGGAGAGCCTCGACGCCTTCGCCGCGGCAATCGAGCAGATCCTCGAGGAGGCCGAGGGCGATCCCGAGATCGCCAAGCAGGCCCCCTACACGACCCCGGTCCGCCGCCTCGACGAGGTAAAGGCGACCCGCCACCCCGTAGTTCGCCAGCCCCTCCAACCGCCGCCGCCGACGGGCCGATAACGGGACGTATGGGCCCGAAATCGGCCCGTCGGCCCTCAGAGCTCGGGGAGCTCCTGTTCGAGGTCCAGTACCGGGGCGAAGAGGTCGCCGTGCTGCTCGATCCGCTCCAGCACGTCGCTGGCTTCGAAGACCAGGCCCGAGCCGTCGCCGCTCTCGGCTGCCGCCTCGACCTCGTCCCAGGTGACCGGGGTCGAGACCGTCGGCCGCTCGCGCGCGCGCAGCGAGTAGACGGCGATCGTCGTTTTGCTGCGGTGGTTCTGGGACCAGTCGACGAAGACCTTGCCGCCGCGTTCGACCTTTTTCATTTTCGAGACGACCAGGTCGGGAGTCTGCTTTTCGAGTAGCTGGGCGATCGCTTTGGCGAACGGTTTGGTGACGTCGTAGGAGGTGTTCTTGATGTTGAGCGGGACGTAGACCTGCATTCCCTTCGATCCCGACGTCTTCGGGAAGCTCTCAACGCCGAAGTGGCCGAACATGTCGCGCAAGCGCAGCCCCACCCGGCAGCAGTCGACGATGTCGGCCGGCGGCCCCGGGTCGAGGTCGAAGGCGAGCACGGTCG
Source organism: Thermoleophilia bacterium (assembly GCA_016649905.1). Lineage (GTDB taxonomy): Bacteria > Actinomycetota > Thermoleophilia > Solirubrobacterales > 70-9 > VAYN01. Next base: position 6,231 of record JAENWU010000074.1, on the reverse strand, counting down.
GCCGCGTCGGCGCCCGGCCCAGCGAGAGCGAGGGGTGCAGCTCGATCGCCGCCAGCTGCGCCATCCAGATCAGCGTCGGCCGCCCGTCGCAGACGCAGAAGTCGATGTTGCCGGCGTTGGGCCCCGCCCGGACGTTCGTCGTCTTCACCCATTTCGGCCGATGCTTGGGACAGCGCTTCTCGAAGAAGGCGGAATCGAGGTCCTCGACGCCTTCGGGGAAGCGGCGCAGCGTCACCGCCCGCCCTTTCAGGTGCGGCACCATCGCGTCGGCCGCCTTGGCGTAGTAGTCGACCATCTCGCCCTTGGTGAAGCCGGCTTTCGGGTACAGGACCTTGTCGAGGTTGGTGAGCTTCAGCTCACGCCCGTCGACCTCGACCGTTTGGCTCTTGGCCACGGCCTATTTCGCGGCCTTGGACTTCGACCGCGGGGAGGAGCTTTTCTTCGATTTCGGGTTGGCTTTCGAAGCTTTCGGTTTCGCCGCTTTTTTGGCTTTAGCGGGCGCTTTTTTGCCCGCTGAGCTCGATTTCTTGTCTTTGACGGCGGCGATGCTCTCCTCCAGGGCCGCCATCAGGTCCGGCGCTTTGGTCGCCTTTGGCGTCTCGGTCTCGGAGGCGACGATCTCCTTGCCTTCGGCCTTGCGTTCGATCAGCGCCAGCAGTTCCTCGCGGTACTCGTCGCGGTAGCTGGACGGGTCGAACTCGGTGCTGAGCGAGTCGATCAGCGCTTCGGCCATCTGCTGCTCCTTCTTCGCAACTTTCTGCGTGCCCTCGGGGAAGACGTCGTCCAGCTCGGAGGGCGGAACGACCTCGTCGGCGAAGCGCATCGTCGTCAGCGTCAGCACCCCGTTGGAGGCGCGGATCGCGGCCAGGTGCTCCTTGTTGCGGAAGACGAAGCGGGCGATCGCGGCTTTGCCCGAGGTCTCCATCGCCGTCGCCAGCAGCGAATAGGCCTTCTCGGCGCCGTCGGCGGGGCCGAGGTAATAGGGGCTGTCGAAGTACATCGGGTCGATTTCCTCGATGTCGACGAAGTCGAGGACGTCGATCGCGCGCGATTTCTCCGGCGCCAGCGCCGACATCTCGTCCTTGCTCAGCGGCACGTACTGGCCGGGGGTGATCTCGTAGGCCTTGATGATCTTGTCGTAGGGGACCTCCTCGTCGGTCCCCTCGGCGACCCGGCGGTGCTTGATCCGGGAGCTGTCGGACTCGCGGATCTCGCGCAGGGCGATGTTGCGCCGCGCGACCGCGCTGTAGAGCTTCACGGGCACGTTCAGAAGCCCGAAGCTGATCGAACCGCTCCAAATGGATCTCGCCATCAGCGCATCACCTACCCGGATTGTTCCAGCCAATCCCGGCCACTTCCTGCCGGCCAGCCGGGGCGAGAGCCATCTTGCGGCGCGAACGCGGTTGTCCCCGCATACCGGGGACAACTGCGTTCGGGTCAGCCGCGCTGGCCGATCCAGCCCGAGCAGCACCAGCCCTCGATCCGCGGGAAGGACGCGACGCGTGCTCCCGGCGCAAAGGCGGCGGAGACTTCGCTGACCGAGCGGCCCTCGCCGCGGCCGGTGGGGAGGAACAGCCACTGGTCGGTGCTCGGCCAGGCGATCAGCAGGCGGCCGCCGTGGGGGGCCCAGGCGACTTCCGAGAGGCGGCCCGGGGCGTTGAAGAGGCGGCGCCCGCCGCCCCCGTCGTCGAAGACCACGACGAGGCCGCGCGGCCCGAGCCGCCCGCGGACGCCGAGCACCGACGCCACCTTCTCGCCGTCGGGGGAGAGCGTCGCGTCCCGCACCGTCGCCCCGGCGGGGAGCGGCAGCCCTCGCGGCGGACCGACCTCGATCCCCTGCGCCAGCTTGCTGACCGAGATCGAGCGCAGCTGCAGTGCCGTCGCGCTCGCTTCCAGCAGCGTTTCGCCGGCCCATTCGAGGCGCTTGATCCCCGGCAGCGCCCTGGCCCGCTCGATCATCCGCCTGCTCTCGCCGTCGGCGAACCGCAGGCTGCCGTCGGCGCCGACGTAGGCGAGCTGCGAGAGGCCGAGCGGCGACCAGGCGGGCGCCACCGGCGCGATCGCCGGGTCGATCAGACGGTCACGGGTTCCGTTTGCGTCCGTGACCCGCAGGCCGCCGCCGCTGCGGTAGGCGATCCGGTAGCCGGACGGCGACCAGCGCGGGTCGGAGACCGGGGCGGCGGCGCTGAGCGACCAGCGCGGCGTGCCGTCGGGCTTCAATGCGGTCAGGGTGCGACCGGAGGCCGCGGCGACGTAGAGCCCACGCGGCGACCAGGTCGCTTCCTCGAAGTTGCCGAGCAGGCGCCGCGAGCCGTCTGCCTGCACCACCCACGGCCCCGAGCGCGACTGCACCAGCAGGCGGCCGCCGCCGGGGATCTTCGCCAGGCCCGGCCCCGGCCGCGGCGCCGTCGTGAGGACGTCGTCGACCCAGTCCCGCACGGCGGCGCCGGCGGGCGAGAGCAGCAGCGCTCCCAGCAGCGCCGCGACGGCGAGGGCGAGCGCCAGGCGTCGCGGCGAGGTGACGGGCGCCCGGCGCGGCTCTCGTTCGGCGAGGGCGGCTTCGAGCACCTCCAGCCCGCGGCGCTCGGAGTCCTCGCTGACGGGGATGGGCGCCTCGCGCAGCAGCGACCTCAGCCTCGCCTCGTTCATCGCTCCGCCTCCAACTGCGTGCCGAGTCGGTCGAGTGCCCGGCGCAGGCGCGAGTTGACGGTCCCCCTGGGCAGGTCGAGCATCCCGGCGATCTCGCCCGGGGTGTAGTCGAGCAGGTAGCGGAGCACGATTGCGGCTCGTTGCTCGGCCGGCAGCTCGGCCAGCGCTTCCATCACGTCCTCGCCCAGGCCCTCGGGCGGCCGCGCCAGCTGCTCGCGCTCACCGGCGCCGTCGACGCGGCGGCGCAGCGCTTCCCGGCGCGCCCAGTCGATCGCCCGGTTGGCGACGATGCGGTGCAGCCAGGGGGCGAAGGGACGGCGGCGGTCGAAGCGGTCGAGTGCGCCGACGGCGGCGAGGAAGGCGTCCTGGGCCACGTCCTCGGCCACGGCCGCGTCGTGGACGATGAGGTAGGCGGCGCGGTGGGCGCGGCGCCAGTGGGCGGCGTAGAGCGCGGCCAGGGCCGAGCGCGACCCGCCCTGGGCCTCGCGCACCAGCGCTCGCTCCCGGCGGGCCGGGAGTGGTCCGGGCCACTCGCTCTGCTCCACCGCGCCGCTCTCAGTTCCCAAGCCTCACCTCTTCCGCGGGACATCTCAATCTTCGCCCACCCGGGAGACGAAGGCGCCGAGGGCGAGCCCGAGGGCGCGCGGGACGATCGAATCGGCCGCGGAGGCGACCGCCTGCGGCCGCGGGCGCCGCGCCGCGAAGGTGGCGGTGTCGATCTCGACCAGCGTGCGTTCGACGATCCGGCCGTCGACCCGCCAGCGGCGGCTCACCCTCAGATTCTGGCCGAGGTGGCCGAGGCGCAGGTTCAGCGAATACGGATCGCGGATCCCCTGCAGCGGCAGGTCGATCCTGGTGCCGCGGCCGCGCTCGGTGTCGAGCGCGTAGACGAACGGCTTGCGGCGGTCGCCGCTGTAGAGCGTGTAGGTCCAGCGCCCGCCGGGGCCGGCAACCTGGGCGTAGGGGATCCCGTCGAGCCGATCGCGATCGCCGTCGCGATCGAGGACCGGGCCCGGCAGCAGCCGGCCGCTGTCGGTGTCGAGTGCCCTGACCACGAGGACGTCGGTGCCGCGCGGCGCGATCGGCACGCCGTCGCTGTCGTGGCCGCGAAAGCGGACCGGGTGGTGGCTGACGAAGGCGGTGGCGCCGTCGGGGGAGAGCGAGACGAGCCCCCATTCGCCCTTCAGCCTGGCGAAGTCGACGAAGGGATCGTGGGACTCGCCGAAAGCGGTGCGGGTGGGGCGATCGGTCTCCATGATCGCCAGCGTCGTCTTCGGCGGCCCGGCGGAGGGCATCGTCGCCTGCCGGGTCAGGAGCAAGGTGGAGCCGTCGGCCGAGAGCCCGCCGGCGGTGCCGTCGTAGGCGACCGCGGGCACGTACCAGCCGCCCCGCAGGTACCACCAGCGCCTGATCTTGCCGCCGCGCCGGTCGATCCGGGCGACCACGGTCAGCTTGTCGGGAAAGCCGGGTGAGACGGTGACGTAGCGGTAGGGCGAGCCGGCGGGGGCGATGCCCGCGGGCGAGATCAGCGAGCCCGGACCCTTCGCCGCCGCCGGCGCCGCGGCGAGCGCGGCTGCGAGGGACACAAGCGCCAATAGGCACGCCAGGGACAAGCGTCGGTTCCGCTTCATGCCATGTATACGGACAGGTGCCCGGGGGAGGTCCCGCCCCGATGCCGGCGTCGATGTCGTAGTTCCCTCCGCTATCCGGGAAGAAGTGCGACATCAATCGAATTAGGCTGCAGGCATGAGCGCCGCCCCGATCATCTTCTCCGGCATCCAGCCGACCGGCCGCAAGCACCTCGGCAACTACATCGGCGCGATCCGCCAGTACGTGGAGGGCCAGGAGCGCGGCGAGCCGGCGATCTTCTGCATCGTCGACCTGCACGCGATCTCGGTCGCCTACGACCCGCAGGAGCTGCGCGAGCGGGTCTACGACACGACCGCGATCTTGCTCGCCGCCGGCCTCGACCCGGCCCGCTGCATCCTCTTCCGCCAGTCCGACGTGCGCGAGCACACCGAGCTGACCTGGCTGCTCTCCGCCGTCACCTCGCACGGCGACCTCAACCGCATGCACCAGTTCAAGGACAAGTCGGCGCGCCAGCGCGAGCTGGTCTCGGCGGCGCTCTTCTACTACCCGGTGCTGATGGCCGCCGACGTGCTCGCCTACCGCGCCACCGAGGTCCCGGTCGGCGACGACCAGCGCCAGCACGTCGAGCTGATGCGGGAGATCGCCCGCCGCTTCAACGAGCGCTTCGGCGAGCTCCTGGTTGTTCCGGAGCTGCTGATCCCCGAGGTCGGCGCCCGGATCATGGACCTGCAGGAGCCGGAGCGGAAGATGTCGACTTCCAACGCCAGCGAGGCCGGCACCGTCTACGTGCTCGACGAGCCCGAGGCGATCCGCAAGAAGCTCGGCAGCGCCGTCACCGACTCCGGCCGTGAGGTCCTCCGCGGCGAGGACAAGGCCGGGATCACCAACCTGATCGACATCCTCGCCGTCAGCCGCGGGATCGACCAGGCCGCGGTCGAGGCGGAGTTCGCGGGGGCCGGTTACGGCGACTTCAAGAAGGCGGTCGCCGAGGGCGTGGTCGAGCTGCTGGCGCCGGTCCGCGAGCGCTACGCCGAGCTGCGCCCCGACGAGGCGGCGCTGGAGGCCGTGCTCGCCGCCGGTGCCGAGAAGGCGCGGGCGATCGCCGCCCCGACCGTGGCCGAAGTTCGCGAGCACATGGGCTTCGTCCCGGCGCCGCTTTAGGCTGGCGGTGATGGCTGTTTCCGAACTGGACCTGGATCTAGACCTCGACATCTTCGCCGGGCCGTTCGACCTGCTGATGGCGGTCGTGCTGCGCGAGGAGGTCAGCCTGCTCGACCTGCAGCTGGGCGAGGTCGTCGTCGCCTACGTCGAGCACCTCGAGCGCGAGGGCGAGCTGGAGCTGGAGGTCGCGACCGAGTTCCTGGTCCTGATCGCGGCGCTGCTGGAGCTGAAGTCGCGGCTGATGCTGCCGGGGCCCGACGATGGCCTCGACGAGCTGGCGCCGGAGGAGGCGGTCGAGGAGCTGCTGGCGCGGATGCTCGAGTACCGCCGCTACCGCGATGCCTCCGAGACCCTGGTCGAGCGCTTCGAGGCGGCGCGCGGCTACCTCTACCGCTCCGCCCCGCTGCCGCCGGAGCTGCGCCGCGTCGCGGTCGAGGCCGCCACCGCCGTCTACGACCCCGAACAGCTCGGCGCCGCGCTCGGCGACCTGCTGGCGGCGCCTCCCGAGGTCGACACCAGCCACATCCGCTCGACCGTCTCGCTGGAGCGGCGGCTACGCGCCCTGCGCGAGGCGCTGGCGCGGCGGCCCAGCTTCGACTTCGACGAGCAGTTCGGCGGCGAGGACCGGCTCACCCAGGCCGTGACCCTGTTCGCGCTGCTGGAGCTGTACCGCAAGGGAGAGGTGACCTGGGAGCAGAGCAAGCCGTTCGGCCCGATCGAGATCAGGAAGGTGGTGGCAGGCCATGAGTGACCTGACGCGGACGATCGAGGCGCTGCTCTTCCTCTCGACCCAGCCGGTCGGCGCCGCCGATCTGGCCGAGGCCACCGAGG
>JAENWU010000205.1 GCA_016649905.1 Thermoleophilia bacterium | reverse complement strand
TCCTGTCCGGGCTCGGCGGCGCTCTCGAGCCCGCGCGCGCAGCCGTTCCGTTCCGCCAGCGCCTGCCGATTCCGCCGGTCCTCGACGGCGACCGGATCGAGATCCCGATTCGCGAGGCCGAGGTGCAGGTCCTGCCCGGGCGCAAGACCAAGATGTGGACCTACGGCGGCACCTTTCCGGGCCCGACCGTGCGGCGCCGGGCCGGTGAGCGCACCGAGGTCAGCTTCCGCCACGAGCTCCCGGAGAAGTCGGGCGAGCTCTCGGTCCACCTCCACGGCGGCCACAACCGCACCCAGTTCGACGGCCAGCCCGGCGGCCTGACCAAGCGCCAGCCGGTCTCCTACTTCTGCAAGATCTCGCGGAGCCTCTCGCCGCGGGAGTCGGGCAACGAGTTCCTGCTCGAGCCGGGTCGCAGCAAAACCTACGTCTACGACCTGGTCGAGGACGGCCACCCCGAACGGGCCTCGTTCCAGTGGTACCACGACCACCGCCTCGACCGCACCTCTCCGCACGTCTGGAAAGGCCTGGCGGGGATGTGGATCGTCGACGACGAGCTCGACGCCTCGCTGCCGCTGCCGCGCGGCGAGCACGACATCCCGCTGATGATCGCCGACCGCACTTTCGACCGCGACAACCAGCTCACCGACCCCTTCGGCGCGGAGCGGCCGCCGGCCGATGGTCTCGGCGGCGATTCGATCCTGGTCAACGGCGCCTACATGCCCCACCACTGGGTTAGCGCCCGCCGCTACCGGTTGCGGATCCTCAACGTCTCCCAGTTCCGCAGCTACAACCTGCGGCTCTCCAACGGCGCCGCGATGGTCCAGATCGCGACCGAAAGCGGGCTGATGCCGAAGCCGATCCGGCGCCAGGAGATCATGATCGGCCCGGCCGAGCGGGTCGAGGTGGTCGTCGACTTCTCCGGCTTCCGCGGCGAGACCGTCGAGCTGCGCAGCAGCGCCCGTCACCCTGGTCGCAACCCCGACGGCGCCCACACCTACAGCGGCGCGCTGATGCAGTTCCGGGTCGGCCGTGCCCGGGTCGAGGACCGAACCCGTGTGCCGCGCCGCCTGCGACCGTTGCCGGAGTGGGCCACGCACGCCGCCCGCCACGCCGACCGCGAGCCCGACAAGCACTGGAAGATCTCGATTGGCGGCTTCTTCAAACCCACCTGGGAGCTCAACGGCAAGACCTTCAACCCGGCCCGCTCGGAGGCCTTCCCCAAGCTCGGCACGACCCAGATATGGGAGATCCACAACGGGACCAAGGTCGCCCACGTGATGCACCTCCACCACACCGACTGGTATCTGCTCTCACGCGACGGCAAGTCGCCACCAGCGTGGGAAGACTGCCTCAAGGAGACCTTCTTCGTCTACCCGGGCGAACGGATTCGCGTCGCCGGCCGCTTCTCCGACTACACCGGCAAGTTCGTCATCCACTGCCACATGCTCGATCACGAGGACCATGGACTGATGGGTCAGTTCCAGGTCGTCAAATCGTCCTCCCGTTCTTAAAGTTCCCAGCCAGGACGCCGATGCCCTCTGGGCATGAAGGCACCGTTCATCGACGAGCGACGCGCTGGCTCTTCACCGCGATCTCACTGACGATCGTGATGCTCTTCATCAATGTGATCGCCGCCAGCCGCGCCCGCGCCGATCGCCGCGCCCGCCGCTTCTTCGACCTCTCCCAGGACATGCTCTGCACGCTCGATTCGGCCGGCCGGATCGTCGAGGCCAACGACGCCTGGAAGCAGTTCCTCGGCTACACACCGGAGGAACTGCAGGGCCGGCACCTGCTTGATCTCACCCACCCCGACGACCACCACCACGCCGTCGCCGAGGCGCTCGCGGTCTTCAAAGGGGACCCGTCGGTGGGCCTCGAGGCCCGGGTCTGGGCCAAAGACGGCCGGCTGCACTGGCTGCGCTCGAGCTCGGCCCTGCGCGGCGAAGACCTGCTGGTTCGCTTCGGCGGCGAGGAGTTCCTCGTCGTCACCCCCGACGCGGCTCTCTATATGGCCAAGGCCGGCGGCCGCGACTGCCTCGTCCAGGCTCCGCTGGTCGAGTCATGATGGGCGCGTGGGTAACGATCTCGCGCAGCGGTTCCGCGGCGCCCGCCGCGATCCCGGGCTGACCGTTCTGGAGGGCTTCCACGCGCTCAAGCACGCACTGCGCTTCGGCGCCGAGCTGGAGATCGCGGTCGCCGAAGACCCGGCGGGCCTGGAGAAGCTGGCCGGCGAGCTGGCGCCGGACCTGGCCGGCCAGCTTGCCGCGCGGGTCGAGCCGGTCGCGCCCGGCACGCTGGCGGCGCTGGT
>JAENWU010000030.1 GCA_016649905.1 Thermoleophilia bacterium | reverse complement strand
TGGGGCATCCTCCTACCTTCGCTGGGATATTCGCCCGCAGACTCGCCCGCCCGTCCGAGCAAAGCTGGGCGGGGCGAATATCTAACGCCGCTCGTACGGAGGATGCCCCACCCTCCCTCCACGACCCGGGATCAGCTCGAAGCTGAGCAGATTGCGCCCGGAACCCTTCCAAGCTTTCGTGAGGCCGTTCTAATGCACGCTATCCGTGCATTAGAACGGCCTCACGAGTTCCAGCTGACGGATCTTCGGCGGGGTTTCGTGGGAGGGGGCGGGGTGCCCGTCGTACGAGCGGCGTTAGAAATTCGCCCGAGAGCCCGACCTCGGACGGCCGGGCAAGTCTGCGGGCGAATTTCCCAGCGAGGGAGACGGGCACCCCGCCCCCTCACGCCAAACACTCCGAAGCGAGCCGTCCTCTAGCCGGCGCGCAGCTGTGCGCGCTTGATCTTGCCGCTGCTCGTCCGCGGCAGCTCGGTCGCGAACTCGACGATGCGGGGGAACTTGTAGGGGGCGCTCTGGCGCTTGCAGTGCTCCTGCAGCTCGGCGACCATCGCCGCGCCGGGCTCGCCGTCGCGGAGGACGACGATCGCCCGCACCACCGAGCCGCGCTCGGCGTCGGGGGCAGCGACGGCGGCGGCGTCGGCGACGGCGGGATGGGAGAGCAGCGTCGCCTCCACCTCGGTCGGGCCGATCCGGTAGCCGGCCGAGAGGATGATGTCGTCGCCGCGACCTTCGAAGTAGAGGTAGCCGTCGTCGTCTTCGCGGACGAGGTCGCCGGTTGGCCACCACTCCTCCTCGAAGCGCTCGCCGTCGAGGTAGCGCGAGAAGAAGGTGGGGGAGGAGGCGGCGCGCAGCTGCAGTTCGCCGTCGACGATCCGCGTCTCGATGCCCGGCAGCGGCCTGCCCATCGAGCCCTCGCGCACCGCCTCGCCGGCGAGGTTGGCGCTGATGTGGCCGGTCTCGGTCTGGCCGTAGCCGTCGGCCGGCTCGAGGCCCATCGCCTCGCGGAAGGCGGTGATCGTCTCCGGGTCCAGCGGCTCGCCGGCCGAGACCATCCGCCGCAGGGCGGAGAGCGGGCGCAGCTTGGTCCGCCGGGCCAGCATCCGGTACTCGGTCGGCGCCTGGCAGAGAACGTTGACGCCGAGCGCCTCGGCGAAGTCGAGGCGCTCGGCCGGGTCGAAGCGACCGTCGTGGATGACCGCGGCGGCGCCGGTCAGCCAGGGGGCGAGGAAGACGTTGCGCGCGGACTTCGACCAGCCGGGTGCGGTCGTGCACCAGGCGAGCTCGCCCTTGCGCGAGCCGAACCAGTGGTCCGCCTGGTTCTGCTGTCCTTGCAGGTAGCGGTAGGCGTGGATCACCCCGCGCGGCTCGCCGGTGGTGCCGGAGGTGAAGACGATCAGCGCCGGGTCCTCCGGCTCCATCGCCTCGATCGCCGCCGGCGTCTCCTGCGGCAGGTCCTCGTCGAGGACCCTGGCGACGTCGTCGAGGTCCATCGTCGCGATCCCCGCCGGCAGGCTCGCCAGCAGCTCCGCTGCGCCGACGCAGAGCTTGGGCGCGGCCGCCGCCACCCGCTGCTCCAGATCATGGGGCCGCAGCTGCGTGCTGCAAGGCAGCGCCACCGCACCCATCCGCCAGCAAGCCAGCAGCGACAGCACCCACTCGATGCGATTCCCGACCAAGGTCATGACCACGTCGCCCCGCCGCACGCCCCGAGCGGCAAACGCGCCCGAGATCCCCGCCGAGCAAGCAATCAGTTCCCCGAAATACCAATCGCGCCGGTTCGCTTCGGAGTCGACCGCGACGATTCCCAGCCGCGATGCCGGCGACCGTTCCATCAGGTCCTCGATCAGGTTCACGGCCCGCAGTCTGCCGGAGCATCGGGGTCGGTGTCTGGCCAGCACCAGACGGGTACGGGCAGTCTCCAGAGTATGAAAGTTTACTTTCGTTAAAAGGCCTTTATCGATGGTTTACTATCGATTCATGAAAAGAGTGCGCACCTATTCACCCCTGACCCTCGAGGCGGCGCGGCTCCTCGGTCTCCGCGTGCGTCAGGCGCGCCTCGACCGACGCTGGACGGTGCAGGAGCTCGCCGACCGGGTCGGCGTGTCCGTGGTGACGATGCGAAAGGTCGAACGGGGGAGTCCAACGGTGGCGCTCGGCGCAGCGTTTGAGGCGGCGGCACTCGTCGGCGTGCCTTTGTTCGACGAGGACCAGGCGCGCCGATCGCTCGAGGCGGCAAGGGTCGAGGACCGGCTGGCGGTCCTGCCCCAGAGTGCTCGCAAGCCGAGGCGGCCCGACGATGCCTTCTGAACCTCGGGAGGCGTTCGTATGGATCTGGCTGCCGGGTGCGGTCGATCCGGTCGTGGCTGGTCGCCTCGACCGCGACCCGGCCAGCGGCATCATCTCCTTCACCTACGGCCAGTCGTACCTCGAACGCGAGGACCGGATTTCGCTCTACCTGCCGGAGCTTCCGCTGGTGCGTGGTGAGATCGCGGCGGCGGCCGGGAATCTGGCTGGCTGCATCGCCGACGCCGCTCCGGATTCATGGGGGCAGCGCGTCATTCTCAATCGCCACAGCTCTGAAGCGGTCGACACGGGCGACCTCAATCCCCTCGTCTATCTGCTGGAGTCGGGCTCAGACCGGATCGGCGCTCTCGATTTCCAGGAGTCGCCGCTCGAATACGTGCCGCGCTCGAAGCGCCACGCGACCCTGGCCGAGTTGGTGGAATCGGCCGAGAAGGTGGAGCGCGGCACGCCGCTCTCGCCCGAACTCGACCTCGCCCTGCTGCACGGCAGCTCGGTCGGCGGAGCACGGCCGAAGGCCCTGGTCGACGATCGAGGGCGTCGCCTGATCGCCAAGTTCAGCTCGACCGCCGACACCCTCTCCGTAGTGAAGGCGGAGTTCGTCGCGATGGAGTTAGCGCGGCGGGTGGAGATCGAGGCAGCTCCCGTCAGCCTTGCTAGCGCTGACGGCAAAGACGTCTTGTTGGTCGAGCGCTTCGATCGGCTGGCCGACGGCAGCCGGCTCGCGATCGTCTCCGCCCTGACGATTCTCGGTTTGGACGAGGTTGCCGCCAGATACGCCAGCTACGCGGCGCTCGCGGACCAGATCCGAGCCCGTTTCACCGAGCCGGCGTCGACCTTGCGCGAGCTCTTCGCCCGCATCACCTTCAACGTCCTCTGCAGCAATACCGACGACCACGCGCGAAACCACGCCGCCTTCTGGGACGGCGAGATGCTCACGCTCACCCCCGCCTACGACATCTGCCCGCAGCGGCGCGCAGGAGGTGTCACCAACCAGCTGATGGCGATCGGGAAGGACGGCTTCCGCGAGAGTCGAGTTGCGGGTTGCGTCGCCCGGGCCTCTGGCGCCGGCAGTTCCTCAACCCTTACGCGACCGAGGGCTACCGGCGCTAGCGAAGTTCGCTGGAGCTCTTCCCGAGCAGCTGGCGGGCGACGATCAGCAATTGGATCTGCTGGGTGCCCTCGAAGATGTCGAGGATCTTGGCGTCGCGGGCCCACTTCTCCAACAGCGTGTTCTCGCCGTAGCCGACGCTGCCGCAGAGCTCGACGCAGCCGAGGGTGACGTCGACGCAGGTGCGCCCCGCCTTCGCCTTCGCCATCGAGGCCTGCAGCGAGTTGGGCTTGCCGTTGTCGGCCATCCAAGCCGCGTGCAGGGTCAGCAGCCAGGCGGCCTCGTAGTCGGACTCCATCTCCAGGAAGCGCGCCGCCGCGGCGTGCTGGGAGAGGGCGGGGACGTCGTAGTCGAGCTCGACCCCGGCCTCGGCGAGGCGGGTGCGGGTCTCCTCCAGCGCCGCGCGCGTCAGGCCGACCGCCATCGCCGCGACCAGCGGCCTGGTGTTGTCGAACGTCTGCATCGCCCCGGCGAACCCCTTCTCGACGTTGACGTCGGGGTCGCCGAGCAGCGCCTCCACCGGCACCCGACAATCTTGGAGGGTGAAGTTGGCGGTGTCGGAGGCGCGGATCCCCAGCTTGTGCTCGAGCCGGTCGAGCGTCAGGCCCGGGTTGTCGCGCTCGACGATGAACGACTTGATCGCGGCCCGACCCTTCGAACGGTCGAGCGTCGCCCAGACGACGATCAGGTCGGCGCGGTCGCCGGAGGTGACGAAGATCTTCTCGCCGTTGAGGACGTACTCGTCGCCGTCGAGCTCGGCGGTGGTGCGGATCGAGGCCGAGTCCGAGCCCGCTTCGGGCTCGGTGATCGCCATCGCCGCCCACTTGCCGCCGTAGCGCTCCAGCTGCTCCGCGGTTGCCACCGAGGCGATCGCCGAGTTGCCGAGCCCCTGGCGCGGCATCGAGAGCAGCAGGCCGACGTCGCCCCAGCAGAGCTCGATGATCCCGAGCACGGTCGAGAGGTTGGAGCCGTTGCGGTTCTCGGCGTCGCCGTCGCTCTCCTCGCGGCGCACACCGGCGGCGCCGGCGCCCCCCATGTCGGAGCCCTCGTTCATGCCGTCGATCAGCGATGCCAGCATGTCGAGCTCTTTCGGGTAGGCGTGCTCGGCCTCGTCGTACTTGCGTGAGATCGGTCGGAAGACCTCGGTCGCGACCTGGTTGGCCTGGCTCGCCAGCGGTTTGAACTTCTTGGGAATCTCGAGGTTGATCATGATCCTGTCCTTTGTTCGGGGCCTTTCGCTCTGGTCGTGGAATCAACCATCTAGACGAGCAGGGCGCCCTCCATCACGCCCGCTGCTCTGAGGTCTCGGTACCAACGCTCGACCGGGTGCTCCTTGACGAAGCCGTGGCCGCCCAGCAGCTGGACGCCGTCGGAGCCGATCTGCATCCCCTTGACGGCGCTGAGCCGCCGCGCGATCGCCGCCTCGCGGCCGAACTCGTCACCGCGGTCGGCGCGGGAGGCGGCGCGGTAGGTCGCCAATCGCAGGCCGCCGGTCTCGATGCCGATGTCGGAGACCGCGAAGGCGACGCCCTGGCGGTTGGAGATCGGTTCGCCGAAGGCCTGGCGTTCGTTGACGTAGGGGATCACGTAGTCGAGCACCGCCTGGGCGGCGCCGATCGCGAGCCCGCACCAGGCGACCCGGGCCCGGTTGACGCACTCGACGTAGTCCGCGGACTTGCCGTCGCCGAGCAGAGCGTCGGCGGGCAGCCGCGCGTCTTCGATCAGCAGGCGGCCGGTGGCGGCGGGGCGCAGCCCCATCGCCGGCTCGTCCTCGACCGCCAGTCCTTTCGTCCCGGACTCGGCGACGAACAGGGTCGGGCCGATGCCCTCGGCGTCGGCGGCGATCACGAACAGCTCACACTCGCCGGCCCGCGCCAGCAACGACTTGGCGCCGTCGAGCACCCACTCCTCGCCGTCGCGTCGCGCCTTGGTCTCCAGCTTCAGGGGATCGAACAGCGGCCGTGGCTCGAGGATCGCCAGCGCCGCGGCGGGCACGTTCTCGCCGGTGAAGGCGGGCAGGTAGGTCGCCTCCTGCTCGGCGCTGCCCCAGAGCCCGATCGCGGTGGCGACGGCGCCGGGGGCGAGTGCCGCGTAGGCGATTCCCATGTCGCCGTGGGCGAGCGCCTCGCCGATCAGGACGCTGGTCACCGCCGACTGCTCGTGCATGACGCCGCCGAGCTGCTCGGGGACGCCGAGCATGTTGACCCCGAGTTCGGCCGCCTGCTCGAGCAGCTCCGGCGGGGTCTTGCAGGCGGCGTCGGCGTCGAGCGCCGCCGGGCGGATCTTCTGCTCGGCAAATGCGCGGCCGGCCTCCTGGAACATCTGCTGCTCGTCGTCGGGGGTGACGTCGAACAGTCCTTTCGACTTGCTCCTTTTCTGGCGCGCGGGTTTGCCGAGCTGCTGGGCGGCTTTGAAGGTGCGCCCCGCGGCGGTAGCGGAGCGGAAGCCGTTCTTGGTCCCCTGGAAGAGGGCCTTCTCGACCTGTTTGCGGAGGCGGATGCGGTCGAGCAGGTCGGAGCCGGCGAGGCGGTTCAGCGCCCGCAGGCCGAAACCCATGCCGCGCTCGGCCATGCCCCTGTCGGTGTCGGTGGTGGTCGTCACTTCTTCCTCCCAGTTTTGGCTTGCTTCGTTTCAGATGGCCGGATCAGCCCGTCGAGGTGGGGAACGCCACGCTTGGCGTCACGGACGGTGAAGGCGATGTCGCCGTCCGATGCGCTGTCGTCGATCTCGGCGCTGGCGAACTCGACCCGTGAGGGCAGCAGGATCGGCTTGCGGAAGCGGACGTCGACGGCAAAGGCGTCGGGCAGTCTGCTCTCCAGCGCCGCCAGGCAGCGGGCCTTGGTCCACATTCCGTGCGCGATCGCCGCCGAGAAGCCGAGCGGCTTCGCCGCCAGCGCGTGCATGTGGATCGGGTTGCGGTCGCCGGAGACGGCGGCGTAGCGGCGGCCGAGGCCGCCGTCGAGGCGCCACTCGGCGCTGGCGGGGGTGTCGGTGGGAACCGTGGCGAAGTTCTCGGCCGACGGGCGCAGCTGTCCCCGCTTACCGGGGACAACTGCGCCCGAGCCGTCGCCACCGCGTCGCAACATCGTGCTGACGCTTTCCCAGGCGAGCTTGTTGCCGGTGCGTACCTCGGTCACCAGCGTGAAGGTGCGCCCCTTCGGGTGGGGCAGAAGCTTGGTCGGGCGCACGCGCAGGATCAGCTCCTCGCTGATGCCGAGCGGCCGTAGCTGCGCGATCCGGTTCTCGAGGTGGATCAGCCCGATGGCGCCGAAGGGGAAGCTGCCGTCCGCCATCACCGCCATCTGCAGCGGAAAGGCGAGCAGGTGCGGATAGGTCGGCGGCAACTTGTCGCGCAGAGCAAAGCCGCAGACCCTGGCGTAGGCGGCGACATCGGCGGCGTCGGCCTTGACGCCGGCCAGCTCCAGCTCGAGCTCGGGGATCTCGCCACCGCCGCCGGGGACGAAGGGCAACAGCGAGGCGCCCGGGATCAGCGGCGCGGCCGCACGGGCGTAGAGAAGCGGGATGTTGGGGGAACTGGCGAGGGAGACAGTGCTCACGTCAGGCTCCCAGCAGGTTCTGTCCGCAGACACGGACGACGTTGCCGTTGACGCCGGTCGAGGCAGGGCTGGCGAACCAGGCGATCGTCTCGGCGACGTCGACCGGCAGACCGCCCTGGGAGAGGCTGCTGAGCCGGCGCCCCGCTTCGCGTGGTCCGAGCGGCATCGCCGCCGTCATCTTCGTCTCGATGAAGCCGGGGGCGACGGCGTTGATCGTCGCGCTACGGCCCGCCAGCTCCGGCGCCAGCGCTTCGACCATCCCGATCACGCCCGCCTTCGAGGCGGCGTAGTTGGTCTGGCCCGAGTTGCCGGCGATCCCCGACATCGAGGAGACGCAGACGATGCGGCCGTTGGCGGCGAGCAGGCCGGCGTCGATCAGGGCGTCGTTGATCCGCTCCTCGCTGGAGAGGTTGATCTCCAGCAGCTGCGTCCAGCGCTCCTCGGGCATCTTCGCGATCGTGCGATCTTTGGTCACGCCGGCGTTGTGGACGACGACGTCGACGCCGTCGGCGAAGCGCGCGGCGATCCGCTCGGGCGCGTCGGCGGCGGTGATGTCGAGGCCGATCGGATCGGCGCCGCCGATCTCCTCGACGACGCGGCGCAGCTCGTCGGCGGCTTCAGGCACGTCGAGGGCGACGACCTCCGCTCCGTCGCGGGCGAGGGTCCGCGCGATCGCGGCGCCGATCCCGCGCGACGCACCGGTGACGAGCGCGGTCTTGCCGGCGAGCGGCCGCTCCCACTCGATCTCGGGGATCGGCGCGACGCCGGCGCCGATCCGCACCACCTGGCCGGAGACGTAGGCCGAGCGCGGCGAGAGCAGGAAGCGCAGGGTCGAGGCGAGCTGGTCCTCGGCGCCGGGGGAGACGAGGACCAGCTGGGCGGTGCAGCCACGGCCGCCGATCTCCTTGCCGAGCGAGCGCACGAAGCCCTCCAGCGCCCGCTGCGCGGTGTGGGCGCGGGCCGAGCCGGCCTCGGCCGGCGGCGTGCCGAGGACGACGACGCGGCCGCTGCGCTGCAGGCGGCGGACGGCTGGGTAGAAGAAGCGCTGCAGCTCGACCAGCTCGGTCGAGTCGGCGATCCCGGAGGCATCGAAGACGAGCGCCTTGGCCGGGCCCTCGGCGCCAGCCCGTTCGGCCCTGATCTCGTCGAGCAGGCTCGCGACCGCCTTCGAGATGCGGCCACCGGGGGCGGCGCCGCTGAGCACCGGGCCGGAGATGACCGGGGCGCCGGCGCGGTAGCGGTCGAGCTCGACCGGCTGCGGCAGGCCCAGCTGCTTGGCGACCGTCGAGACGACGGGGGCGTTGACGAGCTGCGAGTAGCGGTCGCCGCTCATGACACCCATTCGGGTCCCAGTCGACCCGGATTCGAATAACCGGAGATCACCGTGCCGCCTGGGACCCTCATGACTCCGGTCCTTCCAGGACGGCGACGACGCCCTGGCCGCCGGCGGCGCAGATGCTGATCGCGCCGCGGCCTTTGCCGGCGTCGTGCAGTTGCTTGGCGAGGCCGGCGACGATCCGCCCGCCGGTCGCGGCGAACGGGTGCGCCGCCGCCAGCGAGCCGCCGTTGACGTTGAGCTTGTCGCGGTCGATCGAGCCGAGTGGTTTTTTGCGGCCGAGCTTGTCCTTGCAGAAGGTGGGGTCCTCCCAGGCCGCCAGCGTGCAGAGCACCTGGGCGGCGAAGGCCTCGTGGATCTCGTAGTAGTCGAAGTCCTGAAGCGAGAGCCCGGCCCGGTCGAGCATCGTCGGCATCGCGTAGGCCGGCGCCATCAGCAGGCCTTCGCGCTTGTGGACGTGGTCGACGGCGGCGGTCTGGGCCTCGGTCAGGTAGGCGAGGATCGGCAGCTCGCGGGTTTTCGCCCACTCCTCGGAGGCGAGCAGGACGGCGGAGGCGCCGTCGGAGAGCGGCGTCGAGTTGGCGGCGGTCATCGTCCCGTCGGGGCCGCCGAAGACCGGCTTCAGCTTCGAGAGCTTGTCGGTGCTGGAGTCAGGGCGGAGGTTCTGGTCGCGCTCGAGCCCGAGATAGGGGGTCAGCAGGTGATCGAAGAAGCCACGCTCGTAGGCGGCGGCGAGGTTGCGGTGGCTGGCGACCGCGAGCTCGTCCTGCTCGGCCCGGCCGACCTCCCATTCGGTCGCCATGATCGCGCAGTGCTCGCCCATCGAGAGGCCGGTGCGCGGCTCCTCGTTGCGGGGGATGCTGGGTATGACGTGCTGGGGCCGGAAGCTGCTCAGCGCTCGCAGCTTGCCGGCCGTGGAGCGCTGGCGGTTGGCCTCCAGCAGCGTCGCTCGCAGCTGCTCGTTGAGCGCGATCGGCGCGTCGGAGGTGGTATCGGCGCCGCAGGCGATGCCCGCGTCGATCTGGCCGAGGGCGATCTTGTTGGCGACCAGGATCGTCGTCTCCAGGCCGGTGCCGCAGGCCTGCTGGACGTCGTAGGCGGGGGTCTCCGGGGCCAGCCGCGTGCTCAGCACGCTCTCGCGGGCGAGGTCGCGGTCGTGGGAGTGCTTGAGGACGGCGCCGCCGGCAACCTCGCCGAGCGTCTCGCCCTCGAGGCCGAAGCGGTCGACGAGCCCGTCGAGGGCGGCGGTGAGCATGTCCTGGTTGGAGGCGTGCGCGTAGGCGCTGTCGGAGCGCGCGAAGGGGATGCGGTTGCCGCCGACGATCGCCACGCGGCGGGTATTCGAGTTCATGCGGAGGTCGTTCCTTTTCGTCGGGATCGGGAGGCGGGGGAGAGCCGCGAGCGCGAGCGCAGGCCGGGCTCGATCGTCGTGATCAGCAGCTCGGCGGCCTCGTCGGCGCTGAGCGCCTCGGTGCGCAGCCACCAGCGCGCCACCGCCTCGGCTGAGCCGAGCAGGGCGGTGGAGAGGGCCTCGACTTCGACCTTGGCGCCGGCGCGCTCCTCACGCGGCAGCTGCGCCAGCATCGAGGCCGAGACGAAGTCGAGGATGCGGCCGCGGTACTCGGCGACCCGTTCGGCGACTTCGCCGCGGTGGGGGAGGGTGTCGTCGAAGAGGACGGCCCAGGCGGCGCGGTCGGAGTCGAGGAAGGAGAAGAAGGCGTGGACGCCGGCGCCGAGGGCCTCACTGGGGCTGGCCGCGGCCGCGACCGCCTCGGTGACGGTCGTCGTCAGCGCATCGCCCGCCCGCTCCATGCAGGCGATGTAGAGCCGCTCCTTGTTGCCGAAGTAGTTGTAGAGCAGCGGCTTGGTCACCCCGACCGCCGCCGCGATCTCGTCCATCTTCACGTCGGCGTAGCCGCGCTCGGCGAAGAGGTCGTGGGCGGCCGCGAGCGTCTGCTCCATGCGGTCGTCCCGGGAAAGCCTGGATCTTGCAACCGATGCATCCATCGGTGTAGACGTTACCCGAGTATAAATTTATTTAAAAGTAAGTGTGATGGACCTCACGCTTAGCCCTTCTCTCTAAAGGGGAATCCGCTGCTGTCAAGCCATTCTCCGCATCCCAATCAGAGAAATGGCCCCGGCGGCGGTGGAACGCCCCGGGGCCTGGCAACCGGGAGGTAGGTCCCAGGCTCAGGCAAGAGTAATCCGACGATCCGCCGAGCCTTTCTGGGCTTGGTCCTCTACGAAGACCCGGCAGAACTCACGTCCTATGACTTGCGGCGCGAGTTTGGAGACGAAACGAGAGGGGGCGGATAGTCGATCTACTCGCATCCGCGTTGGTGAAGCGTGAAGGCGACTACATTCGCCCGACGCGGCCAGCGCTCAACTTCTACCGGCTGGAGCTGCCGTGAACGTCCGGCAGCAGTTCGGCGCCAACGTCGCGCGCTGCCGGAAGCGGGCGGGCTTGTCGCAGGAAGAGTTGGGATCGACACGCTGGTCAAGTTGGTCGGTGCGCTCGAAGTCGAGCCGGGGGAGCCGCTGGAGGGGATCGTTTGGCCGCCAGGAGAACCACCTCCGGGGACGCTTCGGACCCGCCGACGACAGCCTCTACGCATGGCTAGAAGCGCCCCAAGCAGAAGCCCGAGAAGGGTCTTGAGCCCCGCCAGCAGGTCGTAAACACCCTGACGGGAAAGACCAGCTTCAGCAGCAATCCGAGTGATCGGCACGTCGGTCTTCTTCGACCTCGGTGCAGGAACGCCGCAGGTCGTCAGTCTCCTCGCGCTTCGGATGGGAGCGGGTCGCCCGCGAGCACCTCGCATCCAGGGCACGAATCGCGCAGTTTGGCGGCGGGTGACTACCTAGCCCTCAGGAAGTTCGTGGATCGCGAGCGGGAGAGGTGCAGATGCACCCGGAAGCAACAGGCCCTTCTCCTCGACCTCGAAACGGTCGGTGCCGTCATAGGGACGGCGCATGATCTTGGAGAGCTCCGCTTTGGGCATCACTCGGCACCCCCTTAGGGCGGCCAGGTCTCCGTGCCGGAAGTCGTAGAGCGGCCCGCCCTTGCTGGACCAAGCACCCGAGGGGAGCTGCTTTGCGACGTGCTGGAACTCGTCGCCGGCGGCGAAAACCGCGATCTTCAAGTAGCCCTCTTCGAGATCCGCCGAGCTGCACTCCTCGAAGCCCCAGCTACTGAACAGCGCTAAGTAGCAGTCGAGGTCTGCGTCGCCGTCCGGTTCCGGAACGCCGTCAGGCCAATGGATTTCGGGGTCAAACCACTGGTCCATCTTGCCTTGGACCCACGCCACGCAGTTGTAGCGGTCCGTCCGCTGGCTGGTGATCTTGTGCTCGGGATCGTCGCGCAGATGCGGATACTGCGCGTAGAGCTCCTCAGTGGAGACGGAGCTCAGAGGAACGCCTTCCCCAGCGGATCCAGGCATCAGCGGCGTCGTCGATCGTGGACTCACCTGCGCCGGGGGGAAACGGGGTGAGGCTGCCAAGGACCCTTAGCCACAATGGCCGGTTTTCGGAGGTCTTCAGCCGCTCGATCACCTCTGGAATAACGGCGTCGCCAAGGGCTAGAATCTCGATGAAGGCGGGGTACCGGAATGCACGCCGCGTTGCTGACAGCCCGGCGGCTTGCTGCTCCAGCTCATCGGCAAGATCCTCGAAGCTATCTCGAATGAACGCACCTTCGTCGTGGGCAAGCTCCTCTGCGCGCACCAGCACGGGCGCGGCGTCCGCGTCCCAGTCAAACTCGCCTTCAGTAAGACGCTGCTCGGTCCTCTCTGCCAGTGCGGTGCTCATTTCGTCTCTCCTAGTAGGCGTTTAGAGAGTGCCACATCAATCTCTTCGGCCCTATGCTGCGAGCGAGACCATAACTCTAGAGCCTCCTCCTGAGTGGTCAACTCGACATCTGCAATCCGCCATGCCTGGTAGTCAAACACCGCGACGTCGGGCAGCGATTTGACAGGGAACAACGACGGCTCAAGCGTCACACCGTGCCTCAATGCGGGCAGGCGATTCGCCAGCCGTTCAGCGGCCTCGGGCTGCTCCACGATTCCGCACTCGACGTGGATTTTGCCATTCGGATCCTCGGATGCAAGGTCCAAGACGATTGCGAAATCTACATTGGAGGCGCCCTTCGGCATGGGCGTGACGTAGTCGCCCGCTCCGCGCCGGGCATCGTCGTACCCGGAGCTAGCGGGCGTGAGAAACCGAAAATGAGGATCGACGCGGCGGATTTCGGCCGGCTTCAACCTCTTCCACACGATGTCAATTGCCTTCGTAAGCGCGTCCATGTCGGGGTCGGGTTGCAGCGTCGAAAACTCGATGTACCCAGGACCGAAGGCGATCTGGTGCAGCGCATCTTTGATTTTTGCGCCCACGCGCTCCTCGCCTACCGCGTAGCGCCGGAGCAGGTCCGCGCCGTCAAGGTCTTCGAGAATTCCGGCCGTCTCGGCGACGAAAGACACGAGGGGCCGTTTCCACGCGATGGTCACGTGCTGCGTCCAGGGCGCCACGGGGGGGGATACTACGGCTCCCGGAGCAAGCTAGTCCCGCTGGGCGCACAGTCGCCGGACGCTCTCGCGGTATCAGCCGCCGCCTCGAACAAGAGCATTGGTGCCTTTAAGTGTTCGAAAACGCACGACCTCGTCGTCACCAAGTTCGATCTGAATACCGGAGAAAGGTCGTGCGTCTCCGAATCCTTAAGGCAGCGACGAACGGGGCGTTTCTGGCCTTGCAGAGCACCCCGCATCACTCGCAGTCGCCGGATGGGTCCGACGTGCGTCAAGTTCCCGCCTTGGCCTTCTCGCGCTGAAATGGGGTTCGCGCGCTTATGCATAGGAGGTAAGTGTGATCGACCTCAGGCGGCGCGCCTGGCTCAGGCGTCGGAGAAGCCGAAGCGGTGCTGGAGTCGGCGCAGGGGAGCGGGAGCCCACCAGTTCCACTCGCCGAGCAGACGCATCAAAGAGGGGACGAGCAGGGCGCGAACGACGGTCGCGTCGATCATCACCCCGAAGGCCATCCCGATCGCGATCTGCTTGACGAAGAAGACGGTGCTGACCCCGAAGGCGAGGAAGACGACGGCGATCGCCAGCGCCGCGGCGGTGATCACGCGGCCGGTGCGGGCGATGCCGATGGCGACGGCCTCCTCGTTGCTGTCGCCGCGGTCGTGGCGTTCTTTGATCCGCGCCATCACCAGCACCGCGTAGTCGGTGGCGAGACCGAAGAGGACGGCGAAGAGGAAGACCAGGCTGGTCACCTCGATCGCGGCGGGCCCGGTGTAGTCGAGCGGGGCGTCCAGCCATCCCTCCTGGAAGGCGAGGACGAGGATGCCGAGCGTGGCACCGAGGGTGAGGGTGTTCATCAGCAGCGTCTTGATCGGCAGCAGCACCGACCCGGTCAGCAGGAAGAGCAGCAGCAGCGTCGTGAAGGCGACGATCGCCACCACCAGCGGCGCGTGGTCGATCAGGCTCTGCTTCTGGTCGATGAAGCCGGCGGTGTTGCCGGAGGCAAGCGCCGCGGTCCTAGCTGGCGGGCTCAGCGCCCTGATCTCGTGCACCGAGTCCTGCGAGGCGCCGCTCAGGGCCGGCCCTGAGAGCGCGAAGTTGGCGTAGGCGACGCCGCTCGCGGCGGCGAGGAAGGGGGTGGCGCCGACGACCCCGTCGACCGCTTCGATGCGTTGCGCGAAAGAGGCGAGCTGCGCGGGCCCGGCCGGTCCGTCGACGGTCACGGTGACGGCCTCGGTGACGTCGCGCGGATAGTGCGCCTCGAGGTAGCGGTAGGCGTCGTAGGAGGGCTGACCTGGGGGCACGGCTTCGGCGCTGGGGCCGGTCAGGGTCGTCCACAGCAGCGGCGCCGCCGCGGCCAGCATCAGCGCCGAGCTGGCCAGCGCGACCGCGACCGGCCGGCGCATGACGCCGCGGGCGAGGCGATACCAGCCGTCGGAGGTGTCGGACACCGCGGGGCCGCGGCGGATCGAGAGGGCGTCGATGCGGGTGCCGAGCAGCGCCAGCAGCGAGGGCACGACGAGGATCGCCATCACCGCCGAGAGGATCGCCACCGAGGCCCCGGCGACCGCCATCGAGTAGAGGAAGCGCTGCGGCATCACGATCAGCGCCGCCATCGCGGCGGCGACGGTTAGGCCGGAGAAGACCGCGGTCCGCCCGGCGGTCTGCACGGTGCGGCGGTGCGCCTCGCGGGTGGCGCCGCCGCGGGCGATCTCCTCCCGGTAGCGGGAGACCAACAGCAGCGCGTAGTCGACCGCCAGCCCGAGGCTGAGACCGGTGGCGATGTTGAGCGCGAACAGGGAGGTGTCGGTGAGGCCCGACATCACCCGCAGCACCAGCAGCGTCCCGACGATCGAGATCACTCCCATCAGCAGCGGGATCGCGGCGGCGACGACGCCGCGGAAGACGAACAGCAGCAGCAGGGCGAGGATCGGGAAGGCGATCAGCTCCGCCTTGGTCAGGTCCTTGCGGGTCTGGTCGTTGGTCTCGTTGAAGCCGGCCGCGAAGCCGCCCATGGCAACGTCGAGCGAGCTCGAGGCGATGATCGGCGCGACCGCTTCGGCGGCGATCCCACCGGCGTTCTCGGCGTCGTCGGTCGCGAGGTAGCCGACGATCGCCAGCGATTCGCCGTCGCGGGCGATCAACGAGGCCGCGGCGGCGCGGTCCCGCAGCGGGTTGACCACCCTGCCGACGTACTCGACCCCTGCCATCTCGGCGCTGATCCGGCCGACCTCGCGGCGCACGGCGGGGTCGGCGGTGTCGAGCTTGCCGCCGCCGGGCGCGCGCACGACCAGCACGATCGCCGGGTTCGGGTTGTACCCGAGCGACTCCCGCAGCAGCCTCGTCGCCTGCTCACTCTCCGAGCCGCTGTCGGTGAATCCAGCCGCCTTCAGGTGGCTCTCGACGTCGCGGCCGAAGACGATCGCCAGCAGGGCGAAGGCGCCGACCACGGCGAGGACGAGCTTCGGTCGCTTCCAAGTGAGGTCGGCGATGCGATTCAAGGCGGCGCGACTGTACCAGAAATCCAAGCAATGACTTTGAAATCCAAAGTTCCGCTGTTAGAATACGCCGATGTCGCGACGCGAATACGGCCAGGAGTGCAGCCTCGCCTGCGCGCTCGACCGGATCGGCGAGCGCTGGTCGCTGCTGATCGTCCGCGAGCTTTCGCTCGGCCCGCTGCGCTTCTCCGACCTGGCGCGGGACGTTGGCGGGGCGCCCACGGACGTCCTCACCAAGCGCCTGCGGGGGCTGGAAGAGGACGGCATCGTGGTCCGCCGCGAGCTCGCCCCGCCCGCCGCCGCCGTCGTCTACGAGCTGACCGGGCTGGGGCGCGGCCTGGAGCGGCCGATGATCGAGCTCTCGCGCTGGGGAATGGAGCTGCAGACCGCGGCCGACGTCGTCGGCCTGGCGCCCTCATCGCTTCCTAACGCGCTGCGCGTAATCCTGCGCCCGCCCACCGGCCTCGAGCTGACGATCGGCCTCCAGAGCCTCGGCCGCAGCTACGAACTGCGGATCCGCAACGGCTGGATCGAGGGATCCCGTGGCATCGCGACGACCGCGGACCTGACCCTCTCCGGCACCCCGATCGAGATCCTCGCGGCCGTCGTAGTCGGCACCGCCGGCGTCCCCGGCGTCGAGGTCGAGGGCAACGCGGATCTACTCGACACCCTCCGCTCCCTCGTCGTCATCCCAGAGTCCATGCGTGAGGAAGCCGAGCTCATGATCGAGTCCGGCGCCCTCCTCATCGCAGCCGCCGAAGCGGCATCCGCAACCTAGCGAGGGGCTAGCTGAGCTCAGTACCGTCGTACAACTTGCGCACGTGCACGGTCCCCGCCGGCGCCGCTTCCAGGCAGAGCTTGCAGAGCACGCACTCGTCGAGGTTCTCCTCGACGATCTCGACGCCGGACTCGGTGCCCTTGAAGATGTTGACGGGGCAGACTTCCTCCAGCTTCGCCGCCAGGGCGACGTCGCCGGCGACGGAGGGGTCGACCTCGACGTCGATGAAGACCTTGTTCAGCTTCTTCGCCATCAGGCTGCCAGTTTCTCCTTGACCGCGGCGGGGATCTCGTCGATCCGCTCGACGACGCGGATGCCGGCGGCTTCGAGGCGGGCGATCTTCTCGGTCGCGGTGTCCTCCACGCCCTCGACGATCGTTCCCGCGTGGCCGAAGCTCATCCCCTTCATCTCCTCGTCGTCCATGAACTTGCCGGCCATGAAGGCGACGATCGGCAGGCGGCTGTCGTTGGCGGCGACCCACTGGGCCAGCTGCGCCTCCATGCGGCCGCCGGGCTCGGTGTAGATGACGATCGCCTGCGTCTCCTCGTCGGCCTCGAAGTAGGGCATCAGCTCGGCGTAGGCGGAGCCGATGATCGCGTCGCCGCCGATCGAGACGGCGGTGGAGACGCCGAGGCCGGCCTGGGTCAGCGAGGAGGAGATCTCGGTGGTCATCCCGCCCGAGCGGCTCATCACTCCGACGGGGCCGGGGGCGTAGGACTTGGCGGCGTCGCGGGCGGGGCCGCCGATCCCGCCCATCTTGCAGACGTCGGGGACGATCAGCCCGAGGCAGTTGGGGCCGATGATCCGGGCGCCCTCGATCTCGGCCAGCTCGACCATCTGGGCGACGTCGCGGCGCGGGATCCGCTCGGTGACGATCACGATCAGCTTGATCCCGTTGAGGATCGCCTCGAAGACGGCGTCCTTGGTGAAGGCGGGGGGGACGGTGACGACCGAGCCGTCGATCGGGCCGCCGTGGTGCTCGACCGCCTGGGCGACGGTGTCGAAGACGGGCACGCCGTGGACCTCGCGGCCCTTGCGGCCGGGGGTGACGCCACCGACGACCTTGGAGCCGTAGTCGAGGCACTCGCGGGTCAGGTTGACCGCCTCGCGGCCGGTGATCCCCTGGACGATGAAGGTGGTGTCGCGGTTGAGCAGGATGCTCATGCGCTCGCCGCCTCTCCCTGGATCTTGGCGACGGCGCGTCCCGCCGCCTCCCACATCGAGACCGAGCGATCGCAGTACTCGACGCCGTAGCGGTCGAGGATCTTGAAGCCCTCGTCCTCCCAGGCGCCCGGGATGCGGAAGATCGCGATCGTCTCGGCGGGGTCCTTGTCGAGCTCCAGGCAGGCCTTGATGACGCCGCGGGCGACGATGTCGACGCGGGTGTTGGAGACGATCGACATCATCACCGCGATCTTCTCGACGCCGTCCTTTTCCAGCACCTCCTTGGCCAGGCCGCAGGCCTTGGCGACCGACGGGTTGCCGCCGATCTCGGAGTAGTTGGCCGGCCTGCCGTTCTGGCTGCGGACCGCGTCGGTCAGAGTCAGCGAGCCGCCGCCGGCGCCGATCACGAGGCCGAGGTTGCCGCTGAAGCCGTGGTCCTTGCCCTGGATCACGCCGCGGTGGTCGGCCGCGTCGATCGCGGCGACGTTGCGCTCGAACTCGGAAGGCTCGTAGGTCTCGCGGGTGTCGTCCTCGGCGATCTCCAGCTGCTTGCGCAGCAGGACCTTCTGGCGGCCGACCGCCTCGTTCTCCATCTCCATGTGGGCGTCGAGGGCGACGAAGCTGCCATCGGTCAGCTCGGCCAGCGGGTTGATCTCGGCCAGGGTCATGTCGTAGTCGCGGAAGAGGCGGGCCAGCTTGGCGAGGATCGGCGTCGCCCGGTTCAGCTGCGAGCCGGTCACCCCGGTGGCGGCGATCGTCTGCTTCGCCTCGAAGTCGGGGATCGGCATCAGGTTGGTGACGTGGCCTTTGCCGACGTGGTCGGGGTGGGTCTCGGCGACCTCCTCGATGTCGATCCCGCCCATGTCGCTGAACAGCATCAGCGGCTTCTTCGCGGTGCCGTCCCAGACCACGCTGGCGTAGTACTCCTGCTTGACCTCCGCTTTGGGGTCGACGAGGACGCCGCGCGGCATCTGGCCGTTGATTTCGAGCTGGAGGATGTCCTCGGCGTGCGCCGCGGCCTCATCAGGCGTGTCGGCGAACTTGACGCCGCCGGCCTTCATCCGGCCGCCGCTGAGGACCTGCGACTTGATCACGACCGGGCCACCGATCTCCTCGGCAGCCTGGCGGGCCTCATCGGCCGTCTTGCAGAAGCCGTAT
This sequence comes from Thermoleophilia bacterium, assembly GCA_016649905.1. Lineage (GTDB taxonomy): Bacteria > Actinomycetota > Thermoleophilia > Solirubrobacterales > 70-9 > VAYN01. The sequence continues at coordinate 8,467 of JAENWU010000030.1, read as the reverse complement.
TTGGTGACGGGAATCCCCGCCAACTCAACGATCTGCCTTGCCTCGAACTCGTAGAACCTCATCAGCGGCGCGGACCCTATCCGAAGGGGCGGGAGGATGGGAAGGTTCCAGTTTGGTGGGACCAGGAAAGCCCAGGTCGACGAGATCTCGATGATCGTCATCTGGGACTAGGAGGAACCCCCCTCTCGCATAGCGTTGGGCTAACCCGTCCGGCCGCGGTGCCAGCCTCGACGGGTGCCGAGATCAAGTGCAGCGAGGGTGAAGTGCCCGAGGCCTGAGCACACGGGGTCGAGGGTCAAGCTGGACGGCACCTACGGAAAGCCCGGCCATCGTCGCCAGCGCTACAAGTGCTCGCCACTCCGAGGAGGCGAGAAGCCGCACGTCTTCACCGAGGTGATGCCGCGTGAGGAGTCCTGGCATGGCGCCTGCGATCACTGCGAACGCCGGGTCGAGCGCCGCGAGGGTCCGAAGGCGGCCCCGCCACTACCACTTCGTCGCCCGTGGAATCGCGGAGGCGCTTGGAGCCGTCGGCGCCGGCACGACCTACATGCAGGCGTCTCGCATCGCCCGCGATCGCGCCCGGCGCTTTCGCGTCGACCCCGAGAGTGGCGAGCTGCGCGAGTCCGACCACGGCCAACTCGTCGCCGACTGGGTCGAGCTCTTCGCGCCAGTCGCCTTCGAGCCCCACAAGCCCGCCTTCTGGCCGCCGGAGGGCTCGCTGCTGCTCGATCACCTGCCCTTCCGGGTCCGAGCCCTGGATGCCAACGGGAAGCGGATCCCCGCCGGCCGGGTTGTCTTCGACGTCTTCTGCGCGGTCGGCTATCGGGCCGGCAAGCCGCGGCTCTGGCGCGCGGAGGCGTTCACGAGTGCGCACCCGGCCAACTGGAGCGCCTTTCTCGGCTCACTGCCCGGCGAGCCGAAGCGAATCGTCTGCGACGCCCACGGCGGGATGCTGCGCGCGATCGAGGCGCTCTGGCCCGATACCGAGCTTCATCAGTGCGAGTGGCACCTTCGGCATGCGCTTGAGCGCCTGCTCGCCAAGGAGATAAGAAACAGCCCCGACGAGGAGCTGGAGGAGCTCCGCGCCCGCGCCGAGGGCGCGCTGACCGGTCCCTCCTTCTGGCGCCCCTTCGTTCACGCCGCAAAGGCCGCCGAAAACCCGAAAACGAGAGCCTCGATCGCTGGATCGCCGTCAATGACCCGGTCATCGAAAGGCAGTTCGCCCGCCGGGGCCGGTCTTCGGAGCGCCCGGCGGACATGCCGCTCACCACGGCGGCGCTGGAGCAGCTCGCCAGGCCGATCAGCGCGGCGCTCTACCCACGCCGCGACGCGCTGAAGAACCGCGAGCGGCTGAACCGCCTGCTGATGCTCCTGCAGCTGCACGTCAACGGCCAGGACGACGTTCAGGGCTACGCGAAGACGATCCGCTCGTGGCTCGAGGCCAACGGTGGCCGTCCCGATGCTCACAGGCGTTCGATCGCCGACCCAGCCGGCGCCCCTTCGTTGCGCTGAGCTAAAGCCCAACGCTATGCGAGAGGGGGGAGGGACTAGCTATAGCTCCTCCCGGGGGGCCGCTAGCCGAACGGCGTCGCTGTACACCGACCGGCTAGTCCCTCTATCTAGAGCTGGACCAGGTTCTCGGCCTCGATGCCGCGGGTGACGCCACGGAAGTCGATGACGAGTGGGGCGGTCGCAACGACGTTGTCGTAGTCGATTTCGGGATGGGCGGTGATGATCGCGGCGATGTCCGCTTCCGGCAGCGCGGTGGCCAGCTCGACCGACTCGAGGTCGAGCGCACTCAGTTCGGCGACATGGGGATCGTGGTAGGTGACATCGGCCCCGAGGTCATCCAGCATGCCGGCGATCTCCAGCGCCGGGGACTCCCGGATGTCGCCCACCGTCGCCTTGTAGCTGACTCCGAGCAGGAGGACGCGGGAGCCCTTGACCGGTTTTTCGATCTCGTTGAGGGCCCGCGCGATCCGGTCCACGCAGTAAGCGGGCTGGGCCCGGTTGACCTTGCCGGCAAGCTCGATGAACTCCGGGTAGAAGTCATGCTCGCGCGCCTTGAATGCGAGGTAGAAGGGATCGACCGGCAGGCAGTGGCCGCCCATGCCCGGACCCGGGTCGAAGCGCATGAAGCCGAACGGCTTGGTGGCCGCAGCATCGATCACCTCCCAGACGTCGATGCCGAGGCGGTCGCAGAGCTGGGCCAGCTCGTTGACGAGGGCGATGTTCACCGAGCGGAAGATGTTCTCCAGCAACTTCGAGAGCTCGGCCACCTCCGGCGAGGAGAGGACCACGACCTCGTCGCAAACCAGCTCATAGAGCGTCCGAGCTCGCTCGGCACACGCTTGGGTGATGCCGCCGACCAGCTTCGGGGTCGTGCGGACGGTGTAGTCGGTTCGGCCCGGGTCGATCCGCTCCGGCGAGAAGGCGAGGTGGAAGTCGCTGCCCGCCGACAATCCAGACTGCTCGAGGATCGGCTGCAGGCGCTCGCGCGTCGTCCCGGGGTAGGTCGTCGACTCGAGCACGACGAGCTGCCCGGCCCGGAGCACCGCGGCGAGCGCGGAGCCCGCCCCCGTCAAGAAGCTCAGGTCGGGCTCGCGCGATCCGGTGAGCGGCGTGGGGACACAGATCACCACCGCATCGCAGGCGCCGAGATCGCTGTAGTCCGCGGTCGCCCGCAGGTTCTCCGAGAGGGGCGCCAAGGCCGCATCGGGAATATCCTCGATGTAGCTGCGCCCGGCGTTCAGAGCCTCGATCTTGCTCGCGTCGGCGTCGACCCCGACCACTTCCTGTCCTGCCTCCGCAAAGGACACTGCAAGCGGCAGGCCGACATACCCGAGCCCGACAATCCCGATCTTCATCTGCGGCAGTCTAGGTCGTCTCGGTGGGCTAAAAACCGAACGGCGGCTGGAGGAAGTCGGGGACGGGGCGCATGGAGAACGGGATCGAGGTCTGCCCCGCATAGAGGGCGCGGACCGAACCGCGCTTGTTTCCGCCGTAGCTGCGACGAATCAGGCCGTCGAAGACACCGGCGCTGTCGGCCTTGGTTTCGTGAAGCGTGCGCCATTTCCCGCGCTCCCAGGCCTGGATCGCGATCTTGCCGGGAGCGCTGCTCGGAGTGCGTCCCCAGAAGGAAAGGCCCTTCGCCGTCGGGTAGGCGACAAAGGGGAAGCGGAAGGCGTAGAGAAATTCCTTGGGCTGATCCTGGGCGACGGTCGCGCCGCGGAAGTAGAGGCCCGACGCGAGCGTCTGGCTGGTCGGGAGCTCGGGTTCGGGTTCGGGATCCCGGAGGCTGTACCAGAAGAAGTACTCGATGCCGAGCTTCCATAAGCGATAGAGGGATTCGGCGGTCCAGCGGCTCTCGATCTTCATCGCCAGGCCGCCGGGGTCGGGCGGTTTCGAATCCCAGGAAAGCTCCATGATCCAGAGGGGCGTGTGCTTGAACGCCCCCTTGATCCGCCCGGCCCGGTCCGCGGCGGCCAGAAGGGTCTTCAACTTGGCGAGGTCCCCGAGCTGGACATCGTTGACGCCGCCCTTGTGGGTGGGCCCGCCGGTGGTGTACGGGTGCATGTCGAAGATGTCGAAATGAACGCCGCCTTCGCAGTCCCCGGCGGTCGGGCGGGGGTTCTGGTGCCCGCGCATGCAGAGCAGGAGCCGCGTGAAGCGCATCGGCCCGATCGTGTATTTGGGCACGGCGATCGGGCCGAGCCCGCCGGCGATCACGAGGTTGGTGGGGTCGACGGCCTTCACCGCCGCGTAGAAGCGGTTGATCAGCGTCCGGTAGAGATAGGGGGAGAGCGGCTTGTCGCCGTCGAACTGGGGGTTGAAGAAGAGGCTGAGGTTCGGCTCGTTGAGGCCCTGCCAGTAGCGGACGTGCGGCAAGCCGCCGAAGGTGCCGCTGTAGCGGCGAACCGCGGCGGTCGTAAAGGCGGCAAGGGCGTCAGGGTCGGGGTTGCAGGGGGCATCCGTCTCGGTTGACGGGCAGCGCTGCGCCCAAAAGGGGGCCCCGCGCACCTGCAGAATCGGCGTCAGCCCCGCGGCCGCGGCGCGGGCGACCCAGAGATCGATCTCTTCCCAATCGTAGTTCGGGTCGGCCGGATCTTCCGGGTTCCAGTGGGCTGGCGGGTTCTTCGGGGCGACCGAGGCCCATCGGAGCGGCGTTTGTGCGAGCTGAGCCCCGGCGCTCTTGACGTTCTCAAAGGCGGCAACGTCGTTGTCGTATATGTAGGAGACACCGGTGTGCAGCGGCCGCACGCGAGCATCGGCCGGGGCTGCGTGGCAGGCCAGCGCGACGCCCGCCGTCAAGAGCAGGCCAAGCAGCAGGTTGCAGGCATGGGTTCGACTCGAAGCCAAGGCGCGAATCTTCACAGCTGCCTAGACAGCCCGTCGTCTCTGGCGCCAGGCGAACAGGAGCGACCAGAAGATCGTCGCGAGGATCAGCAGCGGGAAGAGCACGCTCAGCTGACCTGAGGAGGATGAACCGGTCGCCTGGCCGAGTACCTCGCCCAGGCCCGATGCTCCGCGGGTATCCGCGAACATCGACGGCTCGCCGATCGGCTCGGGAAGCGGCTTCACCTCCGGCGCCACGGGGGGGTCGGTCTTCGCCTTCTTCGTGTCGCCGCGGCCGGTCGCGCTCGGCTCTTGGTGCGAGCGTTCGGGCCTGGTCTCAGCGGCCGGTTCGGTCGCCACCGCCTCAAAGCTCGGAGCGGTCTCCGCAGCGACCTCGGCGGCCGCCCTTCCCTCGGGGCCGTGCTGGTTCAGCTTCTGCGCATTGCGGGCTCCGAGCACGTCGGCGGGGGTCGGATTCTCGCCATCGCCGCCCTTACCTGCATCCTGCCGCCCGCCGCCGGTGGGGATTGCCTCCGTGTATTGGGTGGCCGCCGAGTTTTCCGGCGGCACCGCAGGCTCGGCCGTCGCCGTCGCCGGCATGACGAAAGCGGCGATCGCGATCGCCGCCAGGCCAAAGCTTCTTCCGAGAGTCCTCATCTTCGTTCCATCCGCCGCGTCTTCGTAGCATAGAACCCGATGAGCACAGCTTCGATGCGCCGCGCCGCGCCCCGTGAATTTGCTCGTCAGGTCGACTGGGGTGCCGCGGCCGTCTGGGTGCTGGCCTTCGGCCTGGTCGTCTATCTCGGACTCAAGGGTGGCGGCTACGACCCGCTCGTCCACGATCAGGCCGGCATCGCGATCTGGTGGGTCCTTCTCGCGGCCGTGCTGGTCGGCGCCCTGCCTCGGCAGCGGCCGGGCTTGCTGGCCTGGGTGTCCCTCGGCCTGCTCACCGCGTTCACGATTTGGACCGCCGTTGGGCTCGGTTGGACGGAGAGCGCGGAGCGGACCGGCGCCGATCTGGCCAGGGTCAGCGGCTATCTCGGGGTCTTTGCCTTCGCCGTTTTCGCCACCGACCGTGCCGGCGCGCACCGAATCGTCGGGGCCGTCGCCAGTGCCATCGTCGTGGTTTCGTTCGTCGCCCTGCTCTCCCGCTTTCACCCCGCCTGGTTCCCTGGCGCCGACGAGACCGCGAGCTTCCTCAGCAGCAACAGGGAACGGCTTTCCTATCCGCTGCACTACTGGAACGGCGTCGCCGCGTTCGTCGCGATCGGTCTGCCGTTGGTCCTCCAGGTGGCGACCAGCTCCAAATCGATACTGCTGCGGGCAGCGGCGGCCGCTGCGCTTCCAGCCCTGGGGCTGACGATCTACTTCACCCTCTCCCGCGGCGGCATCGCCGCGGCCTTCGTCGCGCTCGCCGTCTTCATCGCCTTCAGCTCGGATCGGTTGGCAAAGGTGCCCACGATCTGCGTGGCGGCTATCGGCTGCGCGATCCTGATCCTTGCCGTCGACAGTCGCGATGCGCTGCAGCACGGTCTCTTCAACGAGACTGCCGAAAGCCAGGGCTACGAGATGCTGGCGCTCACTCTTGGCGTTTGCCTACTCGCCGGCCTGGCCCAGGCTGCGCTGTTCCGGGCCCCGCGGAAGATTCGACGGCCCAGCTGGACGGTGCCGACGCGGCGACAGACGGTGGGAGCACTGGTCGTCGCGGTAGCGGTCCTGCTCATTGCCGCCGTGGCGGCGGACGCACCAGGGCGTGCTTCGAACGCCTGGGACGAATTCAAGCAGTCGGGCAGCCCGGGCAAGGGAGCCGACCGACTGGGAAGCGTCGCCGGCCAGAACCGATACCAGCTTTGGAGCGCGGCCTTGAAGCAGAACGCCACCAGACCACTCTCCGGCACGGGTTCCGGAACCTTCGAGTACTGGTGGGCGCGCACCGGAGACGTTCCCGAGGTCGTCCGGGACACCCATTCCTTTTACCTGCAGACGCTCGGCGAGATGGGGATCGTCGGCCTGCTGCTGCTCGTCGCGTTCATGGTTGCGATCCTCGGCGGCGGCTGCCGCGCAGCGCGTCTACCGCCGTCACGGCTGCGAGGGACCCTCGCGGCGGCGCTGGCCGGCTGCGTCGCCTTCTTCGTCACCGCCGCCTTCGACTGGACCTGGCAGCTCCCAGTGCTGCCGGTCGCGACGCTCCTCATCGCCGGCGCCCTCGTGACCCCTTTGCGGCAGCCGCGGACGGTGGCTGGGGCCCCTGCCTTTGGGCTCTGGCCGCGGCTTGGGGTTGCCCTGGTTGCGCTGATCGCGATCGTCGCGATTGCGATCCCGCTGGCGTCGACCAGCTTGATCCGGCAAAGCGAAGAGGACTTCCGGGCGGGGGATCTGCCGGCCGCGCTGAGTGCCGCTCGCAGCGCCGAGAACGTGGAGCCTGCCGCGGCCACGCCCCGCCTCCAACAGGCTCTCGTGCTCGAGGCGGGACGGCAGTTCGCGCTCGCGGCCGAGGCCGCCCGCGAGGCGACCGAGAAAGAGGCGACCAATTGGCGCACCTGGCTGATCCTCTCGCGGATCGAGGCCGAGAGTGGCGCTGCCGCGGCATCAGTTCGCGCTTACGATCGGGCCCGCTCGCTCAATCCCAATTCCTCGATCTTCGATCGCTGACCCCGTCTGCCCTGAGATACATTTGGCACCGATTTTGCAAAGGGAAAGGAAATAGTTGCTTGCCCGACTCGGTGCGCTCATCGTGCCCTTCGTGCTCCTCGCGGTGCTGACGGTGGGCTGCGGTGACACCGTGATCGACCAAGTCAAGGCGGAGGATGCGGTCGAATCGAGCCTGGAAAGTGATTTTCATGAAAAGATCAGGTCGGTCGATTGCCCGTCAAACCAACCGGTCGATCCCGGGACGATCTTCAGCTGCGAAGTGATTTTCTCCAACGGAGAACGGAAATCGGCGGAATTGAAGATCCGCAACAAGGATGCCGACATCTCCCTAGTCGGCCTCAAAGCGAATAAATAGAGAGAGGCGAATGACCGACCTGACCACGGCAGCTCCCGCGCTTACCACCCATCGCAAACTCCTCGACTGGGTCGGTGAGATCGCCGCCCTAACCCAGCCCGACTCCGTCCACTGGTGCGACGGCTCCGCCGAGGAGTACGACGCCCTGGCCCAGACCCTGATCGACGCCGGCACCTTCGAGCGTCTCTCCGACGCCAAGCGGCCGAACTCCTACCTCGCCCTCTCCGACCCCGCCGACGTCGCCCGGGTCGAGGACCGCACCTTCATCTGCTCCGAGCGCGAGGAGGACGCCGGCCCGACCAACAACTGGCGCGAGCCGGCCGAGATGCGGGAGACGCTGAACGGCTTCTTCAAGGGCTGCATGATCGGCCGCACGATGTACGTGGTGCCGTTCTCGATGGGCCCGGTCGGCTCCGAGATCTCCGAGATCGGCGTGCAGCTGACCGACTCCGCCTACGTCGCCGTCTCGATGCGGATCATGACCCGGATGGGCAAGGCGGCGCTCGACGCGCTCGGCACCGACGGCGCGTTCGTCCCCTGCGTGCACTCGGTCGGGATGCCCCTCGGCGAAGGCGTCGAGGACGTCTCCTGGCCCTGCAACGAGGACAACAAGTACATCGTCCACTACCCCGAGTCGCGCGAGATCTGGTCCTTCGGCTCCGGCTACGGCGGCAACGCCCTGCTCGGCAAGAAGTGCTTCGCGCTGCGGATCGCCTCGGCGATGGCCCGCGACGAGGGCTGGATGGCTGAGCACATGCTGATCCTCAAACTGACCTCGCCCGAGGGAGCGGTGAAGTTCATCACCGGCGCCTTCCCCTCGGCCTGCGGCAAGACCAACCTGGCGATGCTGATCCCGACCCTGCCCGACTGGAAGGTCGAGACGGTCGGCGACGACATCGCCTGGATGAAGTTCGGCGAGGACGGCCGGCTCTACGCGGTCAACCCCGAGGCCGGGTTCTTCGGCGTCGCCCCGAACACCAGCCACAAGACCAACCCCAACGCGATGGACACGATCGAGAGCAACTCGATCTTCACCAACTGCGCTAAGACCGACGACGGCGACATCTGGTGGGAGGGGATGACCGGCGCCCCGCCCGATCACGTGATCGACTGGCACGGCAACGA
>JAENWU010000177.1 GCA_016649905.1 Thermoleophilia bacterium | reverse complement strand
GGTGGAAGGCGCCGATCCGGGTGCCGAGCGCATCCTGGGAGCCGACCCCGCCGAACCAGCAGTCGTTCGAGCCGTTGCAGGTCGCCGAGAGCATCTGCCGGAAGGGGTCGGTGGCATCGACCCGGGTGCTCCAGGAGCCGGCGACCTGGCCGTCCTTGAAGCGGCAGAGGGCGAGGCCCGAGCCGGCGCGCGGCAGGCTCGGTTCGCTGATCACCCAGAACTCCTCCGGGCCGGCCCAGGCGATCCGCGCCGTTTCCGCCGGGCCGCCACAGACGGTTGCGAGCTGGCGCCAACTCTGGCCGTTCCAGTCGTAGATGCCGCGCGGGATCGTGGCGTTGCCCTCGATCGTCATCAGGCCGCGGTTGGGCGCCCAGAACTTGATATCGCCAGGGGCTCCGAGCGGCACGTTGAATGGCACCCCGGCGGGCGGCGGCGGCTGCTCGAGCCGCCAGATCAGGGCATCGGCGCGGGCCGCACCGGGCGCGATCGCGAGTGAGATCAGGAGCGCGAGGACGAGCGACGCGGCTGTGGCCGCCCTACTCACCGTCCGCCTGCGCCTCGAACTCCTGCGTCTTGCCCTCCCCCTCCTCGCGGAGCTGGCCAAAGTCGAGCAGGGTCGGCTGGACCGAGGCGAGGACCGCGTCGAGGGCGTGGCCGGAGAGCGTCTCGTGCTCGACCAGCGAGTTCGCGGTCTCGTACACCGCGCTCCAGTTACGGCGCAGGATCTCTTCGGCCTTGACGACGGCGTCCTTGACGAGCCGCTCGACCTCGCGGTCGATCAGCTCCAGCGTCGCGGGGCCGACCGAGCCGAGCTCCTGCAGCGAGGCGCCGAGGAAGACCTCGCCCGCCTTCTCGCCGATCGTCACCGGGCCGAGCGCCTCCGACATGCCATAGGAGGTGACCATCTGCCGAGCCAGGCCGGTGGCGGCGTGGAGGTCGTCGTGGACACCGGTGGAGACGACGCCGAACTCGATCTTCTCGGCGGCGAAGCCGGAGACGATCGCGATCAGGTGGCGCCGCATGTCCGGTTCCTGCATGACGACGGCATCGCGGTCGGTGAGCATGTTCGCCGCGGTTCCCATCTGTCGCCCGCGGGCGACGATCGAGAGCTTCTGAGTCGAGGTCTTCTGGCCGGTCGAGCGGATCACCACCGCGTGCGCGGACTCGTGGATCGAGATCACCCAGCGCTCCTCTTCGCTGAGCACGTGGCTCTTGCGGGCGGGCCCGGCGACGACGCGGTCGATCGCCTCCTCCAGGGTCGGCTGGTCCATCTCGGTGCGCCCTTCGCGCACCGTCAGCAGCGCTGCCTCGTTGACCACGTTGGCGAGCTCGGCGCCGCTGAAGCCCGAGGTCAGTTTCGCGATCTGTTCGAGCGAGGTACCGGGCGCCAGCGGGCGTTTGCCGCAGTGCAGGGAGAGGATGTCGAGACGGCCGTGGACGTCGGGCACGTCGACCGTGACCTGGCGGTCGAAGCGACCGGGCCGCAGCAGCGCCGGGTCGAGGATGTCGGGGCGGTTGGTCGCCGCGAGGACGACGACGCCGGCGTCGCCGCCGAAGCCGTCCATCTCGACCAGCATCGCGTTCAGCGTCTGCTCCCGCTCGTCGTTGCCCTGGCCGACGCCGGCGCCGCGCTTGCGCCCGGCGGCGTCGAGCTCGTCGATGAAGATCAGCGCTGGAGCCATTTTTCGCGCCTTGGCAAAGAGGTCGCGGACCCGGGCGGCGCCGACGCCGACCAGCGACTCGACGAAGTCCGACCCCGAGAGCGAGAAGAACGCCGCGTCGGCCTCTCCGGCAGTCGCCTTCGCCAGCAGCGTCTTGCCGGTGCCGGGGGGGCCGACCAGAAGCACACCCTTGGGCGCGCGGGCTCCGACGTCTTCGTATTTGCCCGGGTCGGCGAGGTAATCACGGATCTCGCGCAGCTCGGCCACGGCTTCGCCGGCGCCGGCGACGTTGGCGAAGGTGGTGCGGTCGGGAGACTCGGCGCCGCGCTTGCGCCCCTTGCCGGTGAACTTGGAGAAACCGGCGAAGGCGCCGGCGCCGCCGTCCTGGCCGATCCGGGTGAAGAGGACGAAGAGACAGACAAGCAGCAGGATCGGGATCAAGAACTGGACCATGATCTGCTTCGAGGGGATGTCGGCCTGCTGGTCGATCGTGACGATCGCGCCGCTTTCGGAGAGAGCTTTGACCAGCGAGTTGGTCTGCGCGTCCGAGCTCGGATAGGCGGCGTAGACGGTGCGGCCGTTGACCGTGTCCATCACCACACGGGAGTCCTGGTCGAGCAGCGTCGCGACCTCGACCTGTTTGTTTTCGGTCAGCTTGAAGACCCTGCTCAGCGGGATCTTTTCGCCAGCCGAGCTGGGCTGGATCTGGTCCAGGAGGATGAAGAACGTGGCGGTGAGGAAGATCGAGGCGACCAGCAGCAGCGTGTTCAGCGGGTCTTTGAGGAACCATTTCCCGATCGCGGCGAGGCGCTCGCCGACGGAGCCGACCACGGCGCCGAGGTTGACGCTGGGCTTACGGCTGGGGCGCTTTTTTGAGGCCTGCTGGTCTTGCTTCTTGTCTTTCATCTGCTGCAGCCAATCTGGAAATGGAGACGACGAGGTAAACGCGATGTAAACCTCCACCACCGGCACGGCGCCCGGGCTCTTCCAAGCCCGGGCGCCGCATCGCGCCGGTGACGAGTGGGGAGTGGCCTATGGCCTCTCGGCTATTTCTTGACCAGCTTCAGGGTCACCGAGCTGTTCGAGGTGCCAGCCGTCCCGCCCGTGGGCGTGAAGGTGAACTTGAGCGAGATCTTCAACTTGCCCGTTTCGTTCAGCACCTTCTTGGCGGCGGCCGTCGGTTTCAGGGTCACTTTGAAAGTGCCCGCTTTACCGGCGGTCAGCGTCGTGGTGCCGGCGTTGATTTTCGCTTTGCCGACTTTGGCGGTCCCTTTGACGACGAGCTTGCCGGCGCCGGGGAGCTTGACCGAGAAGGTCGCGGTCCCCTTGTCGGAGGCGATCGTCGTACGGGGGATCGAGAACTTGTTGCTCGGAGGCAACACGGGGCCCCCGGGAGAACCGCCCGGAGGAGGCGTGCTGCCGCCGCCGCCCGGACCCGGTCCGCCGCCGGAGCCGGCCTTGTTCCAGCCGATTTCGGAGACAGCGGTGCGGGAGATGGTGAGCAGCGAGGCCGGAACCGGCGCGTAGTCGGCAGCGAAGAGCTGCGACTGACCGACGTCGCTGACGATGCTGTCCTGGTAATCCTTGACGGTGCGGGCTTTGCTCTCCTGTTCGGGCGTGTTGGTGAACACAGCGGCGTTGTCGTCGAACACGAGGGCGTAGGTCAGGGTGCAGATCCCGAACCCGCTTGCCGCGTTAACCCCGCTGGTTTTCGACCAGTCGCCGTAGCTGTCGGCAGGGGTGTTTTTGAAGATGCCGGGAGAGAGGCAGTTGGCGCCCTTCTGGGCCGGCGTCGATGCTGCGGTCGTTTTGAACCCGTTGGCTTCGTCGAAGGTGGGCTCGGTGAACCCCTGACCCGCGAGTTCCTCCGCGGAGCCGACCGTGATCGTTCCGTTCTGGACCTGGGTCCAGTAGGGGGTGGTCGGCGCCGTGGCAAGCGAGGCGTTGACCGCGAACGTCGGGCTGGCGTTACGCGCCGTGGCGATGTCCGAGTAGCCGATCGAGCCATCGGTGCTGATCACTTTTTTGACCAGGCCGCCGTTGCCGTTTTCGCATTCCGAGGTGAGGAAGTCGACGGTGTCGGCCAGTTTGCCCGGAGCGGCGGTGGCGCCACACTGGCCACCGGTGCCGAATTCGGCGTTGGGCCACTCGCGGTTGCCGTTGGTTCCGGTCTCGTAAGTGGTGGTCCAGCCGCGGCCCGGCTCGATCGTCCGCAGGTAGTCCTTGAACCCGAAGGTCGTGCCGGATTTGTCGAAGCGGACGACCCGGATGATCGGTTTTTCGCAGGGCGCGCCCTGGGCGGCGAGTTCGGGGAATGCTTCACTCCATTTGGCGTTTTCCTCGCCGGCCCAGACTTTGGCGAATTTGGCCTTGGTGAAGCGAACCCGGAGGATGCCTTTCAGCGCCGCATTGCC
>JAENWU010000166.1 GCA_016649905.1 Thermoleophilia bacterium | reverse complement strand
GGCCCGGATCGCGGTCGCCAACACCGCCGGCCCGGCGGTCCAGGCGGTCCGTGAGGTCAACGAGAACGCCCTCGCCGAAGCGGCGGCGCTCGACGCCGAGCGGGCCGTATCCGGCTCCCGCGGTCCCCTGCACGGGGTCCCGGTTCTGCTCGACGACGGCATCGACGCGACCGGCCTGCCGAGCACCGGCGGCTCGATCGCACTGCAGGACTCGATGCCGAGCCAGAACTCGAGGGTGGTCAGCAAGCTGAAGCAGGCTGGCGCGATCATCCTCGGCAACACCAATGTCACCGAGTTGAAGGGACTGTTCAGCTCGACGATCACCGAGGGCTACTCGTCCCTCGGCGGTCAGATCCTGTTGCCCTCCGACACCGACAAGAACCCGGGTGGCTCCTCCGCCGGCTCGGCGGCGGCGACGTCCGCCGGGATGGCGGCGATGGCGGTCGGCATGGAGACCTCCACCGACACGGCGCAGCTGATTACCCCCGCGGCCAACGCGGGCGTCGTCGGCCTCAAGCCGACCGTCGGCCGGGTCAGCCGCACCGGCGTGATGCCGGTGGCCCGCTCCCAGGACTCGCCCGGGCCGATCGCCCAGACGGTCTACGACGCCGCCGCGCAGCTGCAGGCGATCGCCGGAACCGATTACAAAGACACGGCGACCGAAGCGGCCCCGGCCGTGCCCGACTACCTATCCGGGCTCACCATCACCGCGCTCAGCGGTAAGACGGTCGCGGTGATCAACAACGCGGCGGCACCCGTTGCGACCAAAGCCCCCTACGACGAAGCGGTGGCGAAATTCACCGCTCTCGGAGCCACCACGGTGACCAAGACGATCGGCGCCGCGGCGCCCAACTCGGTCGTCACCAGGGAGTTCAAGCGCGACCTCGACACCTACCTCGGTGGCCTCTCCGGCGGCAACGCCGGCTCGCTCGCCGAGATCGTCGAGTACAACAAAGACAATCCGGTCGAGGGCCTCAAGTACACGCAGGGCCAGTTGATCGAAGCGGCGGCTGTGAACCTCGCCGATTCGACCCAGAAAACCACCTACGAAACCGATCTGGCCACCGGCAAAGCAGCCGACAAAGCGACGATCGACGCGATCCTCACCAACGGGACCGCGGGCGACACCACGGATGACATCGAGGTCATCGCGGTGCCGCAGGGCAACGCCCTCGTCGGCATCGCCGACCGGGCGGGCTACCCGGTGCTGACCGTCCCCGCCGGCTTCGGCGCCGAAGAAAGCACCAGTGGCCGCAATCCCGTCGGGATCGTGTTCGTCGCCGCCGCCTACGACGAGGACGAGCTCCTCGCCGACGGCTACGCGTTCGAACAGGCGAGCAAAGTAAGGCTCACCGGTCCCGACTACGACAAGTCCGTGGTCGGTATCCAGCCCCTGGACCTGGCTGGCGCATCCGGGGTGCCGAGCTGGACCAACCCGAGCATGTGGCGCTGCGTGGAGTTGAGCTCCTTCTACTCCCCGCGGTACTGCCGCCCGGGCCAGGTCGACCCGCTGGTCCTCACCCCGCCGACGCCGCCGGCCCCGCCGGCTCCGACTCCGGCGATCGGTACGCCGAAGCTGACGATCAAGGTGACGCCGAAGTCCCGCAGCGTGGGCCCTGCCCGCGAGACGGTTGGCTACCACCTCAGCGTCAAGAACATCGGCGATGCGACCAGCGGCACGGTCAAGCTCTGCGCCTCGGCTCCGAAAGGCAAGCTCAAGGTGCTCGGCAAGCAGTGCATCGAGGTCGAGATCGCAGCCGGTGCGACCCGTGAACGGAACGTCCAGCTGAAGATCAAGCCGGCGGCCGTGGGCAAGACGACCAGCATCACGCTGAAGGCGAGCGGGATCGTCGTCGGCAAGCTCGAAACGAAAGCGAAGCTGACCGTCAACAAAGGCTGAGGTCAGCGCAGGCTGAAGTCCGGGGGGCCCGGCGGCAAGTGCCGCCGGGTCCCCCGTTTGCGTGAGCGGCCGGCGCAGCGGCCGGGTGCCACCAGCGGAGCCGGCGCTACCGAGGGCGCGCCAGGCTGACGACCAGCTGAGCCTTGAGCGCCAGGCTCAGCAGTTCACGGTCGTAGCTGCGGTTCGGGTCGAGGCCGGTCAGCTCCTCGATCCGGTTGAGGCGGTTGCTGATCTACCTAAGAGTGCTGAAGGCGGGGCGAGATTAGGGGACGGTCGGTCAAATTGAAATGCACGGACTGCTATTCGTCGAGCTGCTTTCGAAATTTCTCGAACCGCTTCCGCAGTACGTAGACGTGGTCGAGCAGGGCCTCCGTGAAGGCAAGCGAGTTTTCGGCATCCTCTCGGGAAACGGGCTCGCCGGTGAAGTGGGCGCCCCGGTTACCGGCGAGTCGGAGGGCGCGTGCCCAATCTGCCAGCATCCCATCGATCAGTCCCCGATTCTGGAGCGTGTTGAGGGCCCTTGCGAGGTTTTTCTCACTCACGCCTAGGTCTTTGCAGGTGCCCTCGAGCGTACGCCGGGTCATCACGGTGCAGGCTGCGTAGGCCGTGGCATCGAAGCAAGTCTTCGCTTCTCCCCACTCATTGCGTAGCGCAGGAGGAATCGCTGGGTTAAGGCGTCGCGGTTCGGGATAGACGAAGACCGGATCATCGTTCTCGAACCCCTCGCCGAGAAGCTCATGCGCACCCCATGCCGAAGGCCCCTCGGGATCAGCGAAGAAGGCTGATGCGGCGAAGTTACACAGATAGATCAACGTCTCCGTCGAACCCGGCCTGGCTCACCTTGGCTGCGTGGTTACCGCTGGTCTCGCGACCGATGGGAGCCAGTTTGGTTGGTCCTGGAGCAGCGCAGTGAGCGTCTCGGGTGTCATGGGCTTCGCGAAGTAGAAGCCCTGGCCGATATCGCAGCCGAGCTCCTGCAGTCGAGTGGCCTGCTCCAGGGTTTCGACGCCCTCGGCGATCACCTGCTTGTCGAGCGCATGGCCCATCTGGATGATGGCGCCGGCGAGAGCGGCGGCCTGCGGCGTGTCGACGATGTTTCTGATCAGCGAAAGATCGATCTTGACGCAGTCGAACGGAAGATCGGCGAGGTAGCTCAGCGAGCTATAGCCCGTGCCGAAATCGTCGAGCGACAGGTGGACGCCGAGGCCCCTGAGCGAGTCGAGAGTGTTGCGCGCCTCGTCAAGCCGTTCGATCAGCGCGCCCTCGGTGATCTCGAGGGTGAGGAAGCCCGGTGCGATGCCCGCCGCGGCGACCGCGTCGCTTACGAGCGTCGGCACCTCGTCGGATTGAACGAGTTGGCGTGTTGAAACGTTGACGGCGATACCGGCGAAGTCCGGATTGCCTTGCCAGGCGCTGCACTCGCGCGCTGCTCGGCGCATGACCTGCGCGCCGAGCTGGTGAATCAGGCCGCTGTCCTCGGCGACCGGTATGAACTCCTGGGGGGACACGGGCCCCCGGTCGGGGTGTCGCCAACGGGCGAGAGCCTCGGCGCCGACGATCCGGCCGCTGCGCAGGGAAACCAAAGGCTGATATCGGACGTATATCTGGTCCTGGTCGGTGAGCGCGGTGCGGAGAGCCGACTCGGTTCGAACTCGGTCGAGGACGCGACCGCGCATCTCTTTATCGAACAGCTCAAATCGGCCACGGCCGGCCGCCTTCGCCTGGTACATGGCCGCGTCCGCATCGCGCAGGAGGTCGTCGGCGCTGGACTCGGGGGTGCCGAGGACGACGCCGATGCTCGCGCTCACCACCTGGTCATTGCCGTTGAGCACGATCGGTTCCCCCAGCGCACTCATCAGCTGGCCGGCAATGCGAGCGACGGTAACGTCCGAGGGAAGGTCCTCGCACAGCATCGCGAACTCGTCGCCGCCGAGGCGCGCGAGCGTGTCGCTCGGGCGGATCACGCCCGCAAGTCGCGGGGCCACCAGTCGCAACAGCTCATCGCCCCACTCATGGCCGAGGCTGTCGTTGACCAGCTTGAAACGGTCAAGGTCGATGAAGAAGACAGCCAGCCGCCGGCGGCGCCGATCGCCTCGGGCCAGCGCATGGGCGACGCGGTCGAGGAACAGGGTCCGGTTGGGTAGCCCGGTCAGCCCGTCGTGAAGCGCCTGGTGGCGGATCTGCTCCTGCACATCCCGGCTGTGGATGGCGTCGGCCAAGACATTCGCGAGCGCATCCAGGAACGGCAGGCAATCCGGTGCGGCCGCCCCAGCTCGCGTGTAGTGGACCGTGAGAACCCCGAACGCAGCGTCCGCGTCACCGACGAGCACACCGACGCTGCTGCGCACACCACGAGCCAGCAGTTCGCTCGAAGCCACAAAGCGCCGCTCCTGCTCCCAGTCCTCAACGACAACCGGCTCGCGCGAGCGCACCACGTAGCCCGGCCCTAGACGCGCCTCGCCCGCGACGTGCGCACCCTTGCGCTCATCGGGCCATCCAACCGCCGCCCTGACGATGAAGCCCTGGGTGTCCGGGGGACACTCAACCAGCTCGGCGCAGTCGCCCGACAGAACCCGCAACGCAACGCCGACCGCGTGGTCGAAGAGCTCCTCCAAGGAGCCTCCCCTGAGAGCGAGCCGGCCGAGGTTCGCGATCTCCTCCTGCCCCTCGGCATAGCGCCGGATAGCATCCTCGGCTTGTTTGCGCTCGGTCAGGTCCGTGGCCACGAGACAGACCTCGGACCGCTCGCTTGTGAT
>JAENWU010000162.1 GCA_016649905.1 Thermoleophilia bacterium | reverse complement strand
TCACCGGCCGCAAGATCATCGTCGACACCTACGGCGGCATGGCCCGCCACGGCGGCGGCGCCTTCTCCGGCAAGGACCCCTCCAAGGTCGACCGCTCCGCCGCCTACGCCGCCCGTTACGTGGCCAAGAACGTCGTCGCCGCCGGCCTCGCCGAGCGCTGCGAGGTCCAGGTCGCCTACGCGATCGGCGTCGCCCACCCGGTCTCCCTGATGGTCGAAACCTTCGGCACCGGCGTGCTGCCGGACTCGCGGATCTCACAGCTGGTCGAGGCCGAGTTCGACATGCGCCCCGGCGCCTTCCGCGAGTACCTCGACCTGCACCGGCCGATCTTCCAGAAGACCGCCGCCTACGGCCACTTCGGCCGCAAAGACGCCGACTTCACCTGGGAGAAGACCGATCGCGCCGACGCCCTGCGCGACGCCGCCGGCATCACCGCCACGGCGTAGCGCGGCCCCACCCGCACCTCGAGCGGGGGGAGAACCTGAGCCCGGACTGACTTTGGGGGGCTATGGACCCCCAAACTCAGGCCGCGCGCAGCGCTCGTGCTTGGGCGCTCGCTCGGGGGCAGCATGGGGTGTTGACGCGGGGCGCTTTGCTGGAGCTCGGGTTCAGCGAGGAGGCGATCAAACACCGGCTCCACACCGGCCGCTTGCATGCCGTGACGCGCGGCGTCTACGCCCTCGGGCGGTCGCAGCTGTCCCGCGAGGGGCGGTGGATGGCGGCCGTTCTCGCTTGTGGCGAGGGAGCGATGCTGAGCCACCGCAGCGCTGCTTCGCTCTCGGGGATCGCCGACGAGCATCCCGAACGGATCGACGTATCGATCCCGCGGAGATCCGATCTTCGCCGAGCCGGGATCCGCGTGCACAAATGCCCCCGTCTTTCCACGGAGAGCATCGGAATCAAGGCGGATATTCCCCTCACCCAGCCAGTTAGAACCCTGATCGACCTCGCGACTGAACTGCCGCCGCGGCGGCTCGAGCGGGCCGTCAACGAGGCGGACAAGCACGGCCTCATCGATCCCGAGACGCTCCGCTCCTCCCTCAATGACTACGCGGGTCAGCCGGGTGTCCCCGCCCTCCGCGCGCTGCTCGACCGCCACACCTTCCGCCTCTCCGACACCGAGCTCGAAGTCCTCTTCCGCCCGCTCGCCGCCGCAGCAGGCCTGCCCACCCCGTTCACCAAACAAGAGGTCAACGGCTTCGAGGTCGACTTCTTCTGGCCCGACCTCCGCCTCGTCGTCGAGACCGACGGCTTCCGCTATCACCGCACCGCCTCGACCCAGACCAAGGACGCCCGCCGCGACCAGATCCACACCGCCTCCGGCCTAACCCCACTCCGCTGCTCCCACTAGCCCTGGGGATCCAATTCAGCCGCGCGGCGTCCTACGAACTAGGCGGCTGCGCCTCGCCGAGCCCGTGCGTACCCGCGGCACCGGTCCCGGTCGCCTGGTCGACGCGATGGACCACGTCGCCGGGATTGGCGACGCCGTAGAAGACGAAGTTGTAGTCGTCGGTGGCGGCGGTGTCGAAGTCGACGTCGCCGATCTGCATCAATCGCTGGTAGACCGACTGCCGGTAGTTGACGTTCTGGACCCGCTCCAGGCGCGTCTCCTGGATCTCCCGCGAGATGATCCCGCGTTTGATGTTGAGTCGGCGGTTGGTGATCGTGTAGGTCGTCGCGACCCGTTTGACGAAGCCGATCAGCACGGTTAGGGCGATCACGACAAGGATCACCACGAAGGCGCTGCCGTTGCCGTCGATGAGCTTGGCGATCACACCGAGGATCACCGCGACGACGATCCCTTTCAGGTAGAAGCCGAGAATCGCCCGCCAGGAGGGGTGGCCCTCGAAGATGACCTGCTCCCCGGGGCTGAGATTGAGGCTCACGGGCGCCAGCATAAGCCTTCCGTCGGGCGCCCGCCAGGGTCGCTGGACGCACCGTCCCCCTGCCCGCATACGCTCGCTGCGATGTCAATCCTCCGGGTCGAGCCGCTGACCACCGCCCGCGCGCTGCGGGGGCCGTTCGACTACCGCCAGCCGGCGGCGATGGACGAGCTCGAGGTCGGCAGCGTCGTTCGCGTCCCCTTCGGCCCGCGCCGGCTGCTTGGCGTCGTCGTTGAGCTTGCCGAGGTCTCGGACCTGCCGCCCGAGCGGCTCGCCGAGCCGATCGAAGCCCTCGAGGCGGGTGCGCCGGCCGAGCTGGTCGAGCTCGGCCTCTGGGTCGCCCGCGAGTACTGCTCGACGCCGTCGCGGGGGCTGCAGCTGGTGCTGCCGCCTGGGACCGGCACCGGTGGCCGCACGGTCCGCTCCAAACGCGAGCTGCGGGCTGAGATCCTCCCGGCCGGCGAAGCGGCGCTGAGCGGCGGCGAGCGACTCGGGGTCAAACAGCGGGCGGCATTGGAGGCGCTGAGTGCGGGGGAGATGTCGGCGCCCGAGCTGGCCGCCGCCGTCGGCGCCGACCGCGCCGCTCTGCGCCGGCTCGAGACGCGCGGGTTGATTGCCAGCCGCAGCTCCCGCCTGCGCCGCGCCCCCGGCGCCTCCGGCCTGCGCGCCCCCGCCAAGCGCCCCGACCTGTTGCCGGAACAAAAGGACGCCGTCGCCGCCATCACCCAGGCCCTCGACGGCCGACGGGCCGAAAACGGGCCTATATCTCCCGGAATCGGCCCGTCGGCCCCGTCGTTCCTGCTGCACGGAGTCACCGGCTCCGGCAAGACCGAGGTCTACCTGGCGGCGGTCGAGGCGGCGCTGGAGCGCGGCCGCGGTGCGATCGTGCTGGTGCCCGAGATCGGGCTGGCACCGCAGGCGGTGGCGCGCTTCCGGGCCCGGCTCGGCGACCGCTTCGCCGTCCTCCACTCCGCCCTCTCGGCCGGCGAGCGCTACGACGAGTGGCGGCGGCTGCGCAGCGGCGAGGCCAGCGTCTGCGTCGGGCCCCGTTCGGCCGTCTTCGCCCCGGTCCGCGACCTCGGCCTGATCGTGATCGACGAGGAGCACGACGCCTCCTACAAGCAGGAGGGCGACCCCAGCTACGACGCCCGCACCGTCGCCCGCAAACGGGCGGCGGATTCCGGCGCCGTGCTGGTCGCCGGCACCGCGACGCCGCGGCCGGAGTCGTGGCTGGAGCTGCCGCGGCTGGAGCTCCCCAACCGCGTCGACGGCCGGCGGCTGCCGCCGGTCAACCTGGTCGACATGCGCGAGGCCGACCCGCGCTCGGGGCCGCTGCATCCCGACACCTGGGAGGCGCTCGACGCGGTCCGCGCCGCCGGCGCCAAGGCGATCGTGATGATCAACCGCCGCGGCTTCGCGCCCTGGCTCACCTGCCGCTCCTGCGGTCACCACTGGGGCTGCCCTAACTGCGACGTCTCGCTGATCATCCACCGCCACAGCGGCCGTCTCGTCTGCCACCACTGCGCCCACATCGAGGCGGCGCCGCGCGCTTGCCCGCAGTGCGCCTCGACGACGCTCTCGCAGGCGGGGGCGGGGACCGAACGGGTCGAGCAGCTGCTGGCCGAGCGGCTGGCGCCGATGCCTGTCTTCCGGCTCGACTCCGACACCGCCGCCGCCCGCGGTGCTCACGCCAGCATCCTCGCCCAGTTCGGCGAGGCGGCCAGCGGCGTCCTCGTCGGGACCCAGATGGTCGCCAAGGGCCACGACTTCCCGGAGGTGACGCTGAGCGCGATCCTCGACGCCGACGCGACCCTGCGCTTTCCCGACTTCCGCGCCGAGGAGCGGACCTTCGCGATGGTCGCCCAGCTCGCCGGCCGCTCCGGGCGCGGTGAGGCCGGGGGAGAGGTGATCGTCCAGACCCTGGCTCCGGGTTCCGCCAGCATCGAGCACGCTTCCCGCCACGACTCCGCCGGCTTCCTCGCCGGCGAGCTCGAGCGGCGGCGGCTGCTCCGCTATCCGCCGTTCTCCCACCTGGTCCGGGTCAACCTCTCCGGCGAGCACGAGCCCAAGCTCGAAAGCGCCGCCCTCGCGCTCGCCACCGAGCTGCGGCGGGCGTTGCCCTCCGACTCCGACCTGCTCGGGCCGGCGCCGATGTTCCGGGTTCGCAACCGCCACCGCCGTCGCCTGATGATCAAGGCCGCCGACCGCGAGCGCACCGTGACAGCGGTTCGCACCGTCGTCGAGCGCCGCGCCGCCGACCGCTCGCTGCGCGAGCTCGCGATCGGCGTCGACGTCGATCCCCAGTAGTCGTCATACAATCGAACAAGTGAGCGACGAGCAGGCAATAGACGCCGAGGAGCAGGAGCGCAAGGAGCTCGAAGCCGAGCTGCTGGAGCGCCGCGATGCGGCGCTGGCGCACGTGGTCAAGTTCGGCGACCCGGTGCTGAAGAGCAAGGCTTCGCCGGTCCAGAACTTCGGGCCCGAGCTGCGCGGCGAGGTCGAGCGGATGATCGCGATCATGCGTGACGGGATGGGGGTCGGCCTCGCCGCCACCCAGCTCGGCGTGCTGCGGCGGCTACTCGTCTTCCAGGCCGGTCCAGACGCCGAGCCGACCGCGCTCGTCAACCCCGAGGTGGGGTGGCTCTCCGACGAGGTCGTCGTCGCCGAGGAGGGTTGCCTCAGCCTGCCGCGGGTCTCGATGGACGTCGAGCGCCCCCTGTTCGCAAGGGTCAGCGGCCGCGACGCCGAGGGCGAGCCGATCGCGATCGAGGCCGCCGGCCTCGAGGCACGGGTGCTCCAGCACGAGATCGACCACCTCGACGGCGTCTTGATCCTCGATCGCACCACCCGGGCCCAGCGCAAGGGCGCCCTGCGGGCGCTTCGCGAGGGCAGCAGCTATGGCCCGCCCGGTGAGCACGACGAGGGCGAGGACGAGTTGCGCGAGCCGCGCACCGACGCGTGAGAACGGCCTACCTGGGCACCTCCGACTTCGCCGCCACCGTTCTGCGGCGCCTCGCGGACTCTCCCCACAAGCCCGTT
>JAENWU010000146.1 GCA_016649905.1 Thermoleophilia bacterium | reverse complement strand
CTCTGGGTCGCGCCCGACGAGCGGGCGCCGAGACTGCGCCGGGGACGGGTGCGGGGCGCGGCGACCATGAGCTCGACTTCCGAGCTGGCGGTGAGGCGCAGCCGCTGGCGCCAGCGCCAGCTCCTGGCCCGGCCGGTCCGGCGGCGGCTGCGAGGCGGTGAGCTCGTCGCGCGGCGGGTGGCGGTCGGCCCCGGCGAGGTGCTGGAGGTGCGGCCATGACCGCGTTTCCGCTGCGTTACGCGCGCCGAAACGTCCTGATCGGCCCCGGCGGCGAGGCGGCTGCGCTCTACCGCGCCGAGCCGGTCTCCTATCCGTTTCTGCCGGTCGCCGAGAAGTGGGCGCTCCTTCACCGCCTCGAACGCTTCGGCCACCTGGTCGGCGCCGACTTCTCGCTGTGGCGGGTGCAGCGCTCCTACCCCGCCGAGCGCTACGCCGCCGAGCTGGCCGATTCTGCCGACCCCGAGTACGCCGACCCAGTCGGCTGGCGGCGCTTCCTCGACGGCCACGCCCAGCGCCTCGCCGAGCTCGGCTCCCACCTACCCGAGGTCTACCTCGCCGTCGCCCTGCAGGAGGCCCCGCGCGGACACCTGCGCGCGCTCGACCGAGCGCGGCGGCGGGTCGAGGAGCTGGCCGGGGTCGGCGGGCCGCGCCCGGTCTCAGGCTCTGAGATGGAGGCGCTGGCTGCGGCCGAGGAGCGGACCTTCCAGCGGCTCGCCGGGGTGGCGCGCCTGCGACGTGCGAGCACGCGCGAGCTGCAATGGCTGCTCCGCCGCGGCGGCTGCCGCGGGGTCTCCGAGCCCGGGCTGGAGGACGCCTGGGAGCCCGACGCCCTGGTGATCGAGGGCGAGGGCCCGTCCAGCTACGAACCGCTCGAACACGACCTCTGGCGCTGCGCGAACGCGCCGGCAAGTGAGGACCCCGCCGAGCCACCCTCGCTGGAGGTTGAGGCCGAAGAGGGCGGCTCCTTCCAGGCGATGCTCTGCGCCGGATCGCTCGCCGAGGAGGCCGAGTTCCCCGGCCCGGCCGAGCTGCTGTTCGAGCCGATCGAGGAAGTCGGCTTCCCGGTGGACGCCGTCCTGCACGCTCGCTGGATCGGCAACCGCGACGCGCTGGCTCAGGTCCGCAAGCGGATCGTCGACGTCGAGCACGCCTACCGCGAGCAGGCCGAAGGCGCGCAGGCCGGGCCGGGCTGGCAGGCCGAGGAGGACCGCGAGCTGGCGCGCGAATACGAGGCGGTCCTGCAGTCCTCCGCGCACCCGCCGATGCTGCGGGCCTACCTCTCGCTCGCGGTCGGTGCGCCCGATCGCGCCGAGCTGGAGCGCAGGGTCGATGTTCTGCGCGAGCGCTACGGCGAGGTCCGCCTGCACCGCCCGCGCGGGCTTCAGCACGCCCTCCTTCTCGACCACCTGCCGCGCACCGACGCCGGCTCGGTGACCGACTACCGCCAGCAGATGACGGTGGAGCAGCTCGGCGCGATGGTGCCGACCGCCTCCACCGAGATCGGCTCGTCGGCCGGCTTCTACGTCGGCCACACCCCATCCGGTCGTCCTGTCCGGTACGACCCGACCGAGGCGCCGCGCACCTCCCGGCCCTCCGGGGTCCTGCTCGCTGGCACCCTGGGCTCGGGCAAGACGATCGCCGCCCAGTCGATCGCCTTCGGCGCCGAGCGACGCGGCTCGTTGGTCGTGGACTTCGACCCCAAGCCCGACCATGGGCTCGACCGGGTGCCCGACTTGGCGGGCCGGGTCGAGGTGCTGGAGCTCTCGGGCGACCCCGAGCACCGCGGCAAGCTCGACCCGCTGGCGATCGGGCTGCCCGAGCTGCGCGAGGAGCTGGCCGCCAGCTACCTGCTGGAGCTGCTGCGCGATCCGCCACCGGCCTGGGAGAACGCGATCGACCGCGCCGTCCGCGACGCGGTGCGGGCCGGCGAGGAAAGTCTGCTTTGCGTCGTCGCCCGCCTGCGCGCGAGCGAGTCGGAGGCCGGCCGCGACGCCGCCGAGGCGCTGGAGGTCCTCTCGGACTTCGGCCTGGCGCGCCTCGGCTTCGCGCCGATCGAGGGGGTCGCGTAGTGGCCGACCCGACCGTGATCACGATCCGCACCCCGGGCCTGGTGCTGCCCGACCCCGACGCATCTCGCGAGACCTACACCCGCGCCGAGCGCGTCTCCGTGGCGACGCTCTCGCTGGTCGCGGCCAAAGCTCTGCGCCTCGTCAGCACGAACCGCCAACGACACAAGATCGTGCTCTTGGACGAGGCGTGGTTTTTCCTCAAGTCCGCCCAGGGCCGAGCGCTGCTGAACCGCGTGATCCGGCTTGGGCGGGCGTTCAACGCAACGGTGCTCGTCGCCACCCAGCGGGTGGCCGACCTCGGGGACCTCGCCGACCTGTTCGGGGTCTGTCTGCTGTTCGGTCAGGAGACCGGGGCCGAAGCGCGCGCGGGGCTCGTCCAGGTCGGGCTCGACGGCGAAGCCGGGCTCGCCTACCGGCTGCTCGAGTTCCGCCAGGGCCGCTGCCTGATGCGCGACCTTGACGGGCGGGTCGGCGAGGTGCAGTTCGACCTCGTCTCGCCCGAGCTCTTGGCCGCGCTCGACACGACGCCGGGAGGGCGGGCGGAGTGAGGCGCCGGATCGTCTTCGCCTTCGGCCTGGTCGTCGGGCTGCTGCTGGTGGCCGCTCCGCTCGCGTCTGCCGCCAGCGACATCTGGGGCAACGTCGCGCCGGCCTCGACGCTCGGCGGCGGCGGCCTGTTCGGTCGCTATCCGCTCGACCGCTACGGGCTCGACCAGCACTTCACCGCGGTCAGCGCCTCGCTGACCGGCGGGGTCGACGTCAGCGGCGTGCCGCCGATGATCGCCTACTTCCTCGCCTCGGTGCTGTGGGCGCTGACCAGCTTCCTGGCGAACACGCTGATCTCGCTGTTTGCCTTCGCCTTCAGCCTCGACCTGCTGAATGGCTCTGCGGAGACCGGCGGCGCTGGGGCGCTGGAGCCGGTCTCTCGCGCCATCCACTCCATATACAGCGACGTGTTCGGGGCGCCCTGGCTGGTGCTGGCGATCTCGGTCGTCGGCATCTGGGCGATGTGGCGGGCGTTGGTCCAGCGCCGCTACTCGGAGACCGCGGGCACGCTGGCGCTCTCGCTGATCTACGTCGTCGTGGCGCTCTTCTTCGTCGCCCAGCCGGCGAAGACGATCGGCAGCGCCTCGGAGTGGACGAACCGGATGTCGGTCGCCTTCCTCTCGGTCGCCGAGCACGGCAGTCCCTCGGGCGGCAACCGCGCCAAGAGCGTCGCCGCCGACCGGCTCTTCGAGCTCCTGGTCCTCGATCCCTGGGTCGTGCTCAACTTCGGCGGCACCGAGCACTGCGCGAAGCTGGGCACCGGGGGCGAGGACTCCGACCCGGAGTCGGTCGCGGTGCGCCCGCTTTCCTCGAACCCGGCGCGCGACGCCCAGCTCGCGCGCCGACTGGCAAGCGGGACGGAGATCACCGCCGACGGCAAGCTCTGCGTCAACAACGCGAGCAAGTACGCGGCGCGGTTCCTGCGCCACGGCCCGGGCAGCGACGAGCGAGACGACGAGTACGAGGCGCTGAACGAGGGCGACGCCTCCGGCCTCGACGACGCTGAGCGCAGCGGCTACCGGCTCGGGGTCGCCGACAGGCCGGCCACCGACGCGATGGAGCAGGGTGGCCAGTACCAGCGCCTGCTGATCGCGATCGTCGTCTTCGTCGGCGAGCTCGGCGCGTTCCTGCTGCTCGGCTCGCTCGCGGTGGGGATCATCCTCGCCCAAGTCCTGTTGCTGCTCCTGCTGGCCTTTGCCCCGGTGGCGCTGGTCGCGGCGGCGATCCCCGGTCGCGGGCACCGATTCTTCAGGGGGTGGCTGGAGAAGCTCGCCGGCTACCTGCTGCGCAAGGCCGCCTACTCGCTGATCCTCGCGGTGGTGCTGGCGGTCAACGGGGCGCTGGCGGGAGCGACCTCGCAGCTCGGCTGGCTGATGAGCTTCGGCTTGCAGGCGCTCTTCTTCTGGGCCGTCTTCCTGCAGCGGCGCAACCTCAGCGAGAGCCTGGTCGGGATCGCCACCGGGCCTGGAGCGCCGGGCCGCGACAACGCCCTGCGGCTGGTCGGCCTCTATGCCGGCGCCCGCACCCTGGGGCGGCCCGGGCGGGGGTTGCGCCGCGCCGGCGGCGCGGCGGCCTCGGTGCCCGCCCGGGGAGCCCGCGGGATGGGCGCTCGGTTTGGGGGCGGGCGTGAGACCCAGGGCGCCGCCGCATCGCCGCTGCCCCGTGCGGGCACTCGGTCTAATCCGGCCGAGACGAGCCCGAGCAAGCCCAAGAGCTCGCCCGCACCACCGGAGCGCTCGGGCGAGCGTCGCTCGCGGGCGGCTGGTCGCAGTCCGGGCGGCGAGCGCTCCGAAGCTCGCTCGTCGACTCGCGGCGAGGGGGCCTCCTCGCGCCGGACCAGCGAACAGGCGGGAGCCTCCGCGGCGGGCAAGCGGAGCGAAGACGAGCGCTCCGAAGGAAGGTCCGACGCCGATTCCGGGGCCGACAAGCGGTCCCGCAAGTCGGCGCCGCCCTCGCCCCGGTCTGCCGCCCCGCGGAATCGGTCCGCGGCGAGCTCGGGCGAGGCCGGTGCGCCGTCGAGCTCCGGCAAAGAGGAGGGCAGCCTCGCCTCCGAGCTGCGATCCGAGCGGGAGCGCCGCTCAGGGCCGGCGCATGAGGGGGCCGCTCGGAAGACGCCGAAGCCCGAGCGCGAGGCGGAGGGGCCAGCCTCCCCGCCGTGGCGCGGGCGGCGCCAGGGAGGCGATCGCTGATGGTTCGCGCGGCTCGCCGCTTCCCGTCCTGGGTCCTCGCCGCCGTCGGCATCGTCTTGGTGGCACTCGTCG
The DNA here is from genome assembly GCA_016649905.1 of Thermoleophilia bacterium. Lineage (GTDB taxonomy): Bacteria > Actinomycetota > Thermoleophilia > Solirubrobacterales > 70-9 > VAYN01. The sequence goes on along the minus strand of JAENWU010000146.1, from coordinate 1,268 downwards.
TCACCGTCGTCGGCGCGGTGATGGCGATCCTCGGCGCCAACCTCGCCTGCGTGGGCGGCGGCTCGGCGCTCGCCGCTCCGGCGACGAAAGCGGCGGTTCGGGAGATCCCGCCCCAGCGCCTGCGGATCTACCAGGCCGCCGGCCGGCGCTTCGACGTCGATTGGGCCTTTCTGGCCTCGATCGGATACCAGGAGTGCGGCCACGGCGCCTGCGCTCAGGTCTACCCCTCCGGCTGCGCCGGCCCGATGGCGATCGGCTACGTGCGCGGCTCGGCCTGCAGCCCCGACCCCTCGGCGCCGACGATCTGGGAGCGCTACCGATTCGACGGCGACGGCGACGGCGAGACCGACGTACTGAACCCCGCCGACGCGGTGTTCACGGCCGCGCGGATGATGCGACCGGTCTTCGGGTTGAAGGGCCGCTCCTACGCCGCCTACCGCCAAGCCGCCTGCAACTACTACGGCGCCTGCGGGGACTCGGTTGCCGACTACGCGGCGGAGGTGATGGCGCGGGCGGTGGAGTACGGGTTCCGGGGCAAAGGCGCCTCGGCGCCCACCGGCCAGCTAACGAGCGAAGTCGTCGCAACGGGTCCCGCCTGCGAGGGGGGCGACGCGGTCGGCACCGCCACCGGTAGCGAGATCGTCCGCATCGCCCAGAGCCAGCTCGGGACCGCCGAGAGCCCGCCGGGGACCAACTGCAACCCCTACGGCCCCTGCGTGGAATGGTGCTCGCTGTTTCTCGCTTGGGTCTGGAAGCGGGCGGGCGTCCCGCTGGAGGGCTCGACCGCCACCTACGCTTACTCCGGCACCGTCTACAAATGGGCAAAGGCCCACGAAGGCGGCGGCCTGCCTGGCGCCGCGGCTCCCGGCGAGCCCCCGCTCTCTGACCCGAAGCCCAACGGCGCCCGGGTGCTGGCCCCGACCGAGACGCCCGCCCCCGGCGACGCGGTGCTCTACGGCACCGGCCCCGAGTTCGGTGAAAGCCTCCACATCGGGATCGTCGAGCGGGTCTTTTCCAACGGGGAGATCACCACGATCGACGGCAACCTGAGCGATCGCGTCATGCGGGCGGGGCCGTTTCGGCCCTCGCAGGCTGTAGCCGCGGGGATGCCCGGCCCGATCTTCGGCTTCGCCCATCCGCCGAGCGCGGGAGGCGGCGATGCTTGAGCGCTTCCGTGCCTTCCTCGACCGCCCGCTCGACCCCGGTGCGGGCCGGGCGATCGTGGCCTTGGCCTCGGCGGTCTTCCTTGGCCTCGGCGCACTCGTCTT
>JAENWU010000070.1 GCA_016649905.1 Thermoleophilia bacterium | reverse complement strand
GCGGCGGACGATGCGGGCCTCACTGGAGACCGGCGGCGTGCCGCTGCGGCTCAAATACAAGACCAAGCGCCCGCGGCGGCCGGAGATCTACGTCCTCTGCGACGTCTCCACCTCGGTCACCTCGGCCAGCGTCTTCTTCCTCTCGGTCCTGCACGCCCTCCACGACTCGTTTCGCAAGCTGCGCAGCTTCGTCTTCATCGAGCGGATCTCGGAGGTGACCGACGTCTTCGAGCACGAGCGCGACTTCGCCGTCGTCGCCCAGCGGATCTCCAGCGAGGGCGGCGTCGCCGACGTCTCCGGCTACACCGACTACGGCCGCGTCTGGCTCGAGTTCCTGACCGAGATCTCCGACGAGCTCGACCCGCGCTCGACCGTGATCGTGCTCGGCGACGCCCGCACCAACGGCCGCGAGCCGCACGCCGAGATCTTCGCCCAGGTGTCCGAGCGCGCCGGCCGCCTCTTCTGGCTCAACCCCGAGCCGAAGCTCTACTGGAACTACGGCGACTCGGTGATGGCCGCCTACGAGCGCTACTGCGACGGCGCCTTCGAGTGCTGGACCACCCGGCACCTGGAGAACTTCGTCAACGTCGTCGCCGGCGGGGTGCCTGCAGCGGACTGACGAGGGACGGGTTGGCGAGAGGGGTGGTGGTTGCCTCTTTGGGAATTGAGTCGCATCCCCTGAAGGGGATGGCTCCGCAATATTGAGCCCGCCTATGGCGGGCTGGAATCAGTACAGGGGCCCTTCGGGCCACATTCCCAAAGAGGCAACCACCACCCCTCCCACGAAACGTCCCTCGCAGATCTGAAGAGCACGGGACCCCGCTCTTTCGCCTCAGATCGCGACGCTCGGGCGTCAGCAACCGAACCTCCATCCCTCGGCTGCTGTTGCGCTGCCGGTGCGCGGGTGATGAGCGGGGCCGGTAGGCCTCTGGGCGAATGTCGCCCGAAGGGCCCTTTACTGATTCCTGCTCGCCATAGGCGAGCAGCATGTTCGGGAGCCATCCCCTTCAGGGGATGCGACAAATTCGCCCAGAGGCCTACCGGCCCCGCTTACCGCACGGACACCGGCGACCGCACCCCTCAGGCCGACTGAACGATCCGCACCGGGTCGTTCGGCGAGATCTGCCACTGCTCGTTGAGCGCCGCTCCCGGCGGCGGCTCCACCGGGCCGTCCAGCAGCGGGTCATCGGTCTCCCGCATCCAGGCGTCAAGGCGGCCGCGCATCTCCGCCAGGGCCTCGCCGCAGGCGGGGTCAGTGCTGCGGTTCTGACCCTCGGCGGGATCGAGGACGAGGTCGTACAGCTGCTCCTCGGGGACCAGCTGGTCGCCCCAGCCGGCGGCGACGAGCAGGTCCTTGCTGGCGCTGTCGTCGCAGTTGGCGAGGATCGGGTGCTCGTAGTCGTCGAAGCGACGGATGTACTTCCAGCGCTCGGTGCGGGCGGCGCGGTGGGGCTGGTAGGCGGCGTGGAAGGTGGTCTCGGCGAAGATCGCCTCGTGCAGGCGGTCGACGTCGCCCCGCACCAGCGGCATCAGCGAGGAGCCCTGCAGCCACTCGGGCGCCTCCACCCCGGCCAGCTCGCAGAGCGTCGGGAAGACGTCGAGGTGGCTGACGGGAGCGTCGAGGACCTTGCCGCCGGTGAAGCCGCCGGGACCGCGGACGATCATCATCACCCCGATGCCGCGGTCGAACAGGGTCGCCTTGGCGCCGGGGAAGGCGACGCCGTGGTCAGTCGTGCAGATGACCAGGGTGTTCTCGACCAAGTCGAAGTCGTGCAGGGCGTGGAGGACCGCGCCGACGCCGTGGTCGAGGGAGCGGGCGCTGGCCTTGAAGGCGGCGACGTCGCGACGGGTCGCGCCGATGTCGGGGAGGTTCTCCGGCGGCAGCGAGTAAAGCGTGTCGCGGACCGAGGTTGGGGCGAAGAAATCGCGGTGGGTCTCGAAGAACCCAACCGACATGAACCACGGCTCGGCCGGCGCCCTGCGCAGCGTCTCGATCGTCAGCGGCGCCACGTTCTCGGCGTGGTTGGAGTCGACGTCGACCATCTCGTCGTAGCCGATCACCCCCGGGTCGACGGAGATGTGCTGCTCGCCGATCAGGGTCGAGCTGTAGCCCGCCCGGCGCAGGGTGTGGACCCAGTGCTGCTCGTAGTCGTTGAGTTTCCAGCCGCGGTGCGCAAGGCCGAGCATGCCGTTGTTGTGGCAGTGCAGCCCGGTCAGCAGGCTGGCGCGGCTGCCCGAGCAGGTCGGCGCGGCGCAGAAGGCCTCGCGGAACAGCACCCCCTGGTCGGCCAGCAGCTGGATGTTCGGCGTCGGCACCTGGAACCCGTAGGGCTGCAGAAAGCGCCCCGTGTCGTGGGAGTGGATGTAGAGAATGTTCGGCTGAGAATTCAAGTTGCGCCTTTTACACCAATTCCGGGTAAGGGCTCAGGGTAGCGAGAGCACATACTTACCTCCTTTGTTGATTAACTTAATCGGCAATGAGTCCCCTGCAACCCGAGCGCTCATACCTCGTCTGTGCCACGCCCCGCAGTGGCAGCACGTTGGTCTGCCACGCGCTGGGGGAAACGGGCGTCGCCGGCCGTCCTGAGGAGTACTTCGAGGCGCTGCGCCACAGCGGTCGTCCGCGGCGACCCGAGGAGTACTTCGTCGGCGTCGAAGATCCGTCGATCCGCGACCACCTCGGCGAGCGCGCGGTCGGCTCCGAGCCCACCCCCCGCTCGCCGCTGTGGAGCCGCGCCGCCTACGACCGCTACCTGGAGTGGGCCTTCGAGGCCGGCTCCACGTCCAACGGCGTCTTCGGCGCGAAGCTGATGTGGGGCTACTTCGGCGACTTCGTCAGCCTCCTGCGCAACGTCCCCCGCTACCGCGACCTGACCCTGGCCGAACTGCTGCCGGAGGTCTTCCCCAACCTGACCTTTGTCCGCGTTGTCCGGGCCAACAAGGTGCGCCAGGCGGTCTCGCTCTGGAAGGCCGTGCAGACCGCGACCTGGCGTGAGGACCAGGCCAGCGCCAAGGCGGCCTCGCTCGAGGACGACGGCTCGCCCCCCTACCGCGCCTTCATCGAGGAGCACCGGCCGCAGCTGCGCTTCCACTATCGGGCGATCGACCACCTACTCGAACAGCTGCTGATCGAGGAGGCCTCCTGGGACGCCTTCTTCGAGCACACGGGGATCAAACCGATCCTCGTCCTCTACGAGAACTTCGCCGCCGAGTACGAGACCAGCACCCTGCGCCTGCTCGAGCGGCTCGACCTCGCCCCGCCCGAGGGCTTCGAGTTCGAACCGCGAATGAAGCGCCAGTCCGACCTCGTCAACGACGACTGGACGCGGCGCTACTCCGAGCTGCGGCTGGGTCGGGACTTCGACCTGGCCCCGGCGGCGGCGACTCCCGCCTCCTGAGCGACCTTTCGCTTCCGTTGTTCCTTTTCATCGCATAGCGACCAAAAGGAACAGCGGAACGGCACAACGTCTAGCGCGCGACCCAGGAATCCGGAACAGCGGCCAGATCGGTGACGACGTCTGGCAGTTCGTCAGCCACCAGATCAGCGAGGGTGACGTTCTCGAGCACGTTGCGGATGCTGGCGCGGACGGCGATCCAGACCTCCTGCAGGTGCTCGGAGTTGCCGCGGTATTCGATTGCCTCCGGGGGCGTCGACTGGACGTGGGCGATCGGGCCCTCGACGGCGCGGACGATCTCGGCGATCGTCACCTCGTCGGCGGGGCGGGCCAGCCAGTAGCCACCCTTGGCTCCACGACGGGCGCGAACGATCCCCTGGTGCTTGAGCTCGAGCAGGATGTGCTCGAGGAACTGCAGCGGGATGTCCTGGGCGTCGGCGAGTTTCTCGCCCTTGACAGGACCCTCGTCGGCAGCCGCCAGCTCCGCGGCGGCGCGGACGGCGTAGTCGGCCTTGGCTGAGACACGCATGCGTCTAGTAAAGCAATCAGCCGATCACGTCAGGCGTCAAATCGTCTTTGCGGTCGGTTGCTTGCTTCGCGGCTTCGGCGGCTTCGCGCACGACTCGACGCTCGTTCCACCAGCGTGGGAACCAGATCAGCAGCCCGAGGCCGATCCCGGCGACGACGGCGGCGATCGGCCAGACCAGCGGATCGCCCTTCTGCACGGTGACGATTCCGGAGGCGACGAGGACGACGCCGAGGGCGGTGCGCAGGAACCCGGTCGGCGCCCGCGCCGCGTAGTGGGAGCCGACGATTACGCCCGGGATCGAGCCGATCAGGATGTTGCCGGCGAGCACGAAGTCGACGTTGCCGCCCACCCAGTGGGCGATGCCGGCCGCCCAGAGCAGGATCGCGGCGTGGAAGACGTCGGTGCCGACGACTTTGATCGGGGTGAGCCGGAAGACGGCGATCAGCAGGATCGCGATCACGGTGCCCGAGCCGGCCGAGGTGATCCCGATCACGAAGCCGGTGGTGGCGCCGATCGTGACCGCGGCGATCTTGTGGCGACGCTGGAGGACGAAGTCGTCGCGCTCTTCGACCAGCTTGCTGAGGATTAGCGCCCGCGCCAGCGTGATCAGCCCAACCATCAGCAAGGTGCCGCCGAGTAGCGCGTAGACGATCGAGTCGAGCTCTTCTTCGCCGATCCTGCTCTGCAGGATCGAGATCGCCCAGACTCCGATCACCGCGGCCGGCACGCTGCCGGCCGCCATCCAGAGGGCGAGCGGCTTGTTGACCGTGCCCATCCGCAGGTGGCGCCAGCCGCCGACGGTCTTGGTCACCGCCGCGTAGAAGATGTCGGTACCGATCGCGGTCACCGGCTTGATCCCGAACAGCAGAATCAGCAGCGGGGTCATCAGGGTGCCCCCGCCCATGCCGGTCATGCCGACCATCGCTCCGATGCCGAAGCCGAAAATGACTATTGCCGGGTCCATGCCGCTGTTCTCCGCACGGGGTGCTAATCGACTTTCCTGACCTGCTTGGTCGGGAGTGCGGAGTGCGGCAGGATACCAGCGATGAACCTCTCGATCGCCGCCGTGGCGCACTCCTACGGCGACCTGCGCACGATCGAGCGGCTCGACCTCGCGGTCGAGCCGCAGGGAGTCGTCGGCCTCGTCGGCCCCTCTGGCTGCGGCAAGTCGACCCTGCTGGAGCTGATCTGCGGCCTGCTCGAGCCCAGCGCCGGGACGATCGCGGTCGGCGGCGCCGAGAGCGCCAACGAGCGCCTCGCCGGCTGCGCCTACATGCCCCAGCGCGATCAGCTGCTGCCCTGGTACTCGGCGATCGACAACGCCGGCCTGGCGCTGCGCAACCGCGGTCAGAGCCGGGCGCAGGCGCGCGAGAGCGCCGCGGCGCTGTTCGAGCGCTTCGGGCTCGCCGGCTTCGAGGCGAGCGCGCCGCAGGACCTCTCCGGCGGGATGCGCCAGCGGGTCGCCTTCCTGCGCACGCTCGTCTCCGGCAAGCCCGTGCTGGCGCTCGACGAGCCCTTCGCCGCCCTCGACGCGATCACCCGGGGTGAGATGCAGGAGTGGCTGGCGGCGGCGCTGCGAACCGACCCCCGCACCGTCGTCCTCGTCACCCACGACGTCGAGGAGGCGCTCTACCTGGCCGACCGCGTCGCCGTGCTCTCGGCCCGGCCGGCCCGGATCGTCGCCGAGCTGCGGGCCCCGCACCCGCGCGCCGCCGATCGCGACGCCGCGATCACCGACCCCGCCTTCGTCGCCGTCCGCGAAGAGGCGCTGCGGGCCCTGCACGGGGGCTCGCGGTGAAGCGCTGGCTCTACCCGGCGCTGCTGATCGGGCTGCTGATCGGGCTCTGGCAGCTTGCTTCCAGCACCGGCTTCCTGGCCGAAGTGCTCGACGTCGAAGAGTTCCTCGTCCCCTCCCCGGCGGAAATCGCCAGCTCGCTCTGGGAGAACCGCTCGCTGCTTGCCGAAAACGCCTGGGTCACCCTGCGGGAGATCGTCTTCGGCTTTGCCTGCGCGGTCGCGATCGGGCTCGCCTTCGCGGTGGCGATGCACCTCTCGGAAACCGTCCGTCTCGCCGCCTACCCGCTGGTCGTCGCCTCACAGACGATCCCGATCCTCGTCCTCGCCCCGATCCTGGCGATCTGGTTCGGCTACGGAGTCGTCCCCAAGCTGGCGATCATCGCGCTCGTCTGCTTCTTCCCGATCACGATCGCCACCCTCGACGGCTTACGTTCGGTCGACCCCGCGGCCGTGAAGTTGATGCGCACGCTCGACGCCAGCCGCTGGCAGATCTTCCAGCGGGTCGAAGTACCGACCGCTCTGCCCTCCTTCTTCAGCGGCGCCAAGATCGCCGCCGCGATCGCCCCGATCGGCGCCGTCTTCGCCGAGTGGGCCGGCTCCAGCGAGGGCCTCGGGCGCCTGATCCTGCTCGACAACGGCCAGTACCAGGTGGCACGAATGTTCGCCTCCGTCCTGGTTCTATCGGCAATCGCGATCGTCCTCTACTCCCTGCTGGCACTCGCAGAGCGTCGCGTCGTCACTTGGCGATAGAACACCGGGGGTGAAGATCCTGCGAATCCCGGCGCTGGCGACCGTCGTCGCGCTGCTCGCCCTCGCCCTGGGCCTCGCCGCCTGCGGCGAGAAGTCCGAGGACGAAAGCGGCGCCTCGCAGTCCTTCTCGCTGGCGCTCGACTTCTACCCGAACCCCGATCACGCCGGGATCTACATCGCGCAGAGCCTCGGCTACTTCGAGGAAGCCGGCCTCGACGTCGGCATCGAGGCGCCCTCGGATCCCTCGCTGCCGATCAAGCAGGTAGCCGCCGGGCGGACCGATTTGGCGATCTCCTACGAGCCCGAGGTCGTGCTCGCCCGTGAGCAGGGCCTCGACGTCGTCGCCATCGGGGCGCTGGTCAACCGGCCGCTGACCTCGATGATCTGGCTGCAGAAATCGGGGATCAAAAGCGTCGCTGGCCTCAAAGGCAGAACCGTCGCCTACGCCGGCATTCCCTACCAGGAAGCCTTCCTGGAGACGATCCTCGGCCGCGCCGGCTTGACGCTCGCGGACGTCAAGGCGGTCAACGTCGGCTTCGGCCTGCTGCCGGCGCTGGTCGGCGGCAGCGCCGACGCGATGCTGGGCGGCTACCAGAACGTCGAGGGCGTCGACCTGCGCGAGCGCGGCAAAGCGCCGGTCGTCACCCCGGTCGATCAGCTCGGGGTGCCGACCTACGACGAGCTCGTCCTCGTCGCCAACCGCGAGACGCTGGAAACCGACCCGGAAAAGTTCCGCCTCTTCATCGCCGCCCTCGAGCGCGGCACCGACGCCGCTGTCGCCGACCCTGCGGCCGCCACCAAAGCGGTGCTCGGAGCCAACGACGGGCTCGACCCGAAACTGACCGCGGCCGAGGTCGAAGCGACGCTGCCGCTGCTGGGAGCGCGGACGCAGGGACAGCCCTACGGCTACATGGACCCGGCGGCCTGGAACAGCTTCGCCGGCTGGATGCGCGACAACGACCTGATCGCCTCGCTGCCGACCGCGGCCGAACTGCTGACCAACGCCTACCTGCCCGGCACGATTCCCGAATAGCCGAGGGCGCCTTCGCGCAGCAGCCGGGTGACCGAGGCCTCGGGCATCGCGGCGTGGAAGAGGTGTCCCTGGGCGTAGTCGCAACCGAGCCGGCGCAGCTCGGCCAGCTGGACCTCGTTCTCGACCCCCTCGGCGATCACCTCGAGCGAGAGCGCCCGCGCCATGCCGATGATCGCCTCGACGATCGCCGTGCGCTCCTGTTCGATCCCGAGCGCGTCGACGAAGGAGCGGTCGATCTTCAGCGCGTGGAAGGGGTAGCGGTTGAGGTAGGCCAGCGAGGAGTAGCCGGTGCCGAAGTCGTCGAGCACCAGTCGCACGCCGATCTCGCTCAGCGCTTCCAGCGAGGCGATCGCCGAGGCTGACTCCTCGACCAGCACGCTCTCGGTGATCTCCAGCCGCAGATGGACGGGGTCGATCCCGGTCCGGGCGATGATCTCGGCCACCGTCGCCGGCAGATCGCGGTGGGCGACCTGGCGGGCGGAGAGGTTGACGGCGACGTCGAAGGGGCGGGCGTCGGGGCGCTGCTGGTGCCACTCCACCGCCTGGCGGCAAGCGCGCTCCTGGACCCAGCGACCGAGCGGCTCGATCAGGCCGCTGTCCTCGGCGATCGAGACGAACTCGGCGGGGTCGAGCAGGCCGCGCTCGGGGTGCTGCCAGCGGACCAGGGCCTCGAGGCCGCTGATCTCGCCGGTGCGCAGGCTGACCACCGGCTGGTAGTGCAGCACCAGCTCGTCGCGGTCGAGGGCGTGGCGGAGCTCGCGTTCGACCTCCAGGCGCCGCATCGCCCCGGCTCGCATCTCGGCGTCGAAGAGGACGCTGCGGGCACGGCCGCCCTCCTTGGCGCGATACATCGCCGCGTCGGCGTCGCGGATCAGCAGCTCGGCGTTGATCGCTCGCTCGGAGCTGCGGGCAACGGCGATGCCGATGCTGGCGCTGACGAAGTGGTCGACGCCGTCGATCGGGAAGGGCTGGGTGAACGCCGAGGCGACGCGGTCGGCGATCGCGATCGCCTCGCCTTCGTCGGCCAGGCGGTCGATCAGGATCCCGAACTCGTCGCCGCCGAAGCGGGCGACGACGTCGCCCGGCCGCAGGTGACCGCGCAGGCGCGGCGCCACCGCCCGCAGCAGGGCGTCGCCGGCGTGGTGGCCGAGGCTGTCGTTGATCAGCTTGAAGTGGTCGAGGTCGAGGAAGAGGATCCCGATCGGCGAGCCGGAGCCCTCGGCGCGCCGCAGCGCCTCGCCGAGCGCGTCGACGAAGGAGAGGCGGTTGGGCAGCCCGGTCAGCGAGTCGTGGAGGACCCGGTGGCGCAGCGCCTGGTCGGCGGCGTGGCGCTCGAAGGCGTCGGCCAACACGTTGGCGGCCGCCTGCACGAAGGGGACGTCTTTGGCGCCGAAGCGGCCCGCCTCGGTGGCGTGGACGTCGAGCACGCCGAAGGGATGATCCTTGCCGTCGATCATCACCGCCAGGCTGCTGGTGGCGCCGAAGACGCGCAGGATCGGTGGCATCGTGAAGCGTTCCTCCTCGGCCCAGTCGCGGACGATCGCCGGCGCCCCCGAGTCGAGCGCGGCGCCGGCGTGGGAATCGCGGGCGGCGGAGACACGGCGACCGGCGCCGATCACCTCGGCGTCGAGCCCGGCCCGCAGGTGCAGGCGGCGGCCGTCGCGGCCGACCTCCCAGATGCAGGCGCTGTGAATTCCCTCGACTTCGCTGATCAGGCTGGCCGCCGCCTCCATCAGCTGTTCGGGGTCGCCGTCCTTCAGCGCCCGCTCGCCGAGCCTGGCGACGACCGCCTGCTGGGCGAGGGCGCGCTGCAGCTCGGCCTCGGCCAGCTTGCGCTCGCTGATGTCGTAGAGGACGCCGTGCCAGACCGGCACGCCCTTGTCGTCCTTCTCCAGCACCGCCTCGTCGAGCATCCAGACGGTCTCGCCGGCGCGGGTCTGCATCCGGTATTCGATCGGGCTCGTGTTGCGCTCGCCGATCCAGTCCTCCTTTTCCATGTCCAGTGCCACTTCGCGGTCGTGGGGGTGCAGCAGCCGCGACCAGAGCCCGGGGTCGCGCTTGAACTCCTCAGCCGTGTAGCCGAGGATCTCCTCGACCTGGGGGCTGACGTAGCGCCACTTGCCGAGCTCACCCAGCTCCGCCGCGTAGACGATGACCGGCAGCCGCTCGACCAGGTGCCGGTAGTCCTCGCCACGGGCGGCGATCTGGTCGAGGAACTCGTCGACCTCGTGGTCGGGCCAATTCTTGTCCCCGGGATCCCTCATCTGCGTCTCTATCGACACGCACGGCCCAGGCTTGACCTTTGGGCGCCGATCGAACGCTAGACGAGCAACTCGATCACACCGCGCAGGACCAGCAGCCCGCCGAGCACGGCGGCGCCGACGATCGCCACCCGGCGGCCGTTGCGACCGAGCCAGGCGCGAAAGCGGGCGACCGCGTCCTTGGTCCAGTCGGGAGCGAAGGCGTAGCCGAGCAGCGGCAGCTCCAACAGCAGCAGCTGGATCAAGCAGAAGCCGACCACCAGCAGCACCGTCTCCGGCACGTTCGCGTCGAGCTTCGCCATCCGGTCGAGCGCGGTCAGGTAGGAGACGCCGGGGAGGGTCAGCAGGGCGCCGACCACGAAGGTGATCCGCGGGTCCCCCCTGCCCAGCATCCGTTCCGGCCAGGATTCCTTCGTCTCGCCGGCCGCTTCCTTCTCTTCCTTGCGGTGCTGGCGCCGCTCCTGGAAAGACGAGGAGCGACCGCTGCGCAGGACAAGGGCGATGACCAGGAGCAGCAGCCCGAGGACGATGTCCTCGACCGGGCCGAGCGACTGCTTGCTGGTTTCGATCGCGGCCGAGTCGTTCAGCTCGAAGACGATCAGCAGCCCGAGGCTGATGCTGGTCATGTAGGCGCCCAGCAGGTAGCCGAGCATCAGCCGTTTCGGGTTCGGCAGCAGCATCATCACCGTCACCGCGGCCAGCAGCGTCGGCGTGAACATCGCCAGCAGCGAGAGCAGGAAGATGCTGGAGAGGTCCCCGCTCAAGTCGCCAGTCCCCAGGTCACGCTCGGCATTCTCCAGGAACACTCGGCGTCGTGAAGCAACCCCGACCCATATGTAGAGAACCCCATTGGCTAGTCAGCCAGGACAGATCGATTCAACTTCGATCCAGGTAGCCTCCGCGGGCAATTTCAGGCGCGAAAGGAAGAGGGAAGAGCGATGGGACTACTGGACGGTAAAGCCGCGATCGTGACCGGTTCGGCACGGGGGATCGGCCGGGCCACGGCGGAGCTGATGGCCGCCGAGGGCGCGAAGGTGCTGATCAACGACCTCGACGCCGACGTCGCCGAGCAGACGGCCGGTGAAATCGACGGTGAGACCGCAGTCCACGCCGGTGACCTCACCGCCACCGACGGCGCCGACAAGCTGGTCGCCGCCGCCGTCGACGCCTTCGGTGCTGTCGACATCGTCGTCAACAACGCCGGCTACACCTGGGACGGCGTCGTCCACAAGATGAGCGACGAGCAGTTCCAGGCGATGATCGACATCCACACGATCGTCCCCTTCCGGGTCGCCCGGGCGCTGGCGCCGCACTGGCGCGAGGCGGCCAAGGTCGAGCGCGGTGAAGACAAAGAGGTCTTCCGCAAGCTGATCAACATCTCCTCGACCTCGGGGACGATGGGCAACCCCGGCCAGGCCAACTACTCGGCCGGCAAGATGGGCGTCGTCGGCCTGACCAAAACCCTCGCCAAGGAGTGGGGCCAGTTCAAGGTCAACGTCAACGCCGTCGCCTTCGGCTTCGTCGACACCCGCCTCACCGCCGCCAAAGAGGAGGGCGGCGAGATGACCGCTCCCAGCGGCGAGAAAATTGAGCTCGGCATCCCCGAGCAGATGCGGGCGATGGCCTCGGCGATCATCCCGATCGGCCGCCCCGCCTCCCCCCAGGAGGCAGCGGGCCCGGTGCTGTTCCTCTCATCGCCGCTGGCCAATTACGTCCACGGCCAGGTCCTCAACGTGACCGGCGGCATGTTCGGCGGGATGTACACCTGAGCGACACGGCGACAAAGCGCCGGACGCCCCGCTACCTCGACGTGGCGGACCGGATCTGGCCTGCCACGCGCCGCTTCATGGGCGCCCACACGTTCCTCTACCGGAGGACGGGTGGGCGCCTCGGCCACTCGATCCCCGGGGTGCCCGGCAAGATGCTCCTGCTGGACCACGTCGGGGCAAAGAGCGGCACCAAGCGCACCGCACCGCTGCTCTACGTCGAGGACGGCGCGGACGTCGTCATCGTCGCCTCCAAAGGCGGCTTCCCCAAGCACCCCGCCTGGTACCACAACCTGATGGCGAATCCTGACACCACCGTCCAGATCGGCTCGGAGGTCCGCCCGGTCCACGCTCGCGTCGCCACCCCCGAGGAGCGCGAGCGCCTCTGGCCCCTGGCGGTCAAGGCCTACGGCGGCTACCGCGACTACGAGGCTCGCACCGACCGCGAAATCCCCCTGGTCGTCCTCGAGCCGCGCTAACCACCCGCCGACGGGCCGATAAGGGGCCTATATCTCCCGAAATCGGCCCGTCGGCGGAGACTAGCGGCGTTTCTCGGCGGGCATCTCGCCCGACTTGGTAGCGACCGACTCAGGGGGCCAGGGGCCGGCCCAGTTGTCGCGGGCGCCGTCGATCGTGATCGTCGTGCCGGAGATGTAGTCGCCGGCGGGCGAGGCGAGGTAGGCGACCATCCAGGCCATCTCCTCGGCCTTGCCGGTCCGCTGCAGCGGGATCGAGCGCTCGATGTTCTCGACCACCTCGCGCGGGTACTTGGTGCGGATCACGTCGGTGGAGAAGTGCCCCGCCGCCAGCGAGCAGGTCTTGATCCCGAAGCGGGACCACTCGACCGCCAGCGTTCGCATCATGTTCTCGACCGCGGCCCGGGCGGCGCCGGAGTGGACCATCGCCGGCATCCCGTTGTGGGGCGAGAGGGTGACGCTGATCACCTTGCCGCTTTCCTGGGGGATGAAGGCCTTGGTGGCGGCGGCGTGGGTCATCAGCCAGGTGCCGTTGACGTTGAGGTCGATCACGGTGCGGAAGCCTTTCGGCGAGATCGACTCGGCCGGGGCGAGGAACTGGCCGCCGGCGTTGTTGAGCAGGAGGTCGAGGCGGCCGTGGCGCTCGAGCAGGCCGTCGAAGAAGCGGTCGACCGGCTCCTCCTCGCGGATGTCGAGCGGCTCGTGCTCGAAGGCGCCGGGCAGCCCGGCGGCGAGCTCGGCGGTCTCGAGGAGCGGCTCGGGCCGACGGCCACAGCCGATCACGGTGGCGCCGAGACGGGCAAGCTCGAGCGCCGTCTCGCGGCCGAAACCGCTGCCGGCCCCGGAGACGACCGCGACCTGCCCCTCCAGCAGCCCCTCCCGAAACACCTGCGAACGCGAGCTTTCAGCCATCGGTGGGGAAGCCTATAGGCGAGTCCTTCCGCTTACTGTGGCGGGATGAAGGTAAGCGTCGAGGCCCAGCCACTGCACGAGCCCCTGGCCGGGGGGACCCCCGGCACCTCGGTCGTCGTCGAACCGCTGATCGCCGGCCACGTCGACTTCGTGCGGGCGATGATGGTCAGCCCCGGCGGTCGCTTCCTCACCCTGAAGCTGCTGCGGGCGCTGCTCAGCGGCAAGCCGCCGAACGTGATCCCGGTCCCGGCCTTCCTGATCCGCCACCCCAGCGCCGGCGCGATCCTGGTCGACACCGGCCTGCATCCCTCGATCGCCACCGACGGCAAGGAGAACTTCGGTGGGCTCGCGAATCGCTTCGGCCGGCCGACCCTGGAGCCGGGCGAAGACGTGCCGGCGCAGCTGCGCGCCCGCGGGCTCGACCCGGGCGAGATCCCGATCGTGGTGATGACCCACATGCACCTCGACCACAGCTCGGCGATCTCCGAGTTCCCCCAATCGACCTTCGTCCTCTCCGAAACCGAGTGGGAGGCGGCCGCGACGGGGCCGAAACCGGCCCTGAACGGCTACCGGCGCGCTCACTTCGACTACGCCTTCGACTACCGCACGGTCGACTTCGACCGCGGCGGCATCGACTCCTACGCAAGCTTCGGACGCTGCTTCGACCTCTTCGGAGACGGCTCGATCAGGCTCGCCTTCACCCCCGGCCACAGCGTCGGCCACATCTCCGTGATCGCCCGCCTGGCCCAGCGCGACTTCGTGATCGGCGGCGACGCGATGTACATGCTCGACCAACTCGATGGCAAAGCGGCACTGCCGCCGCGCCCCTACGACGCCCATAACTTCCGCCGCTCACTACAGGAGCTGCGGCTGTTCCGCTCTCAGTTCCCCGACGCGGTGATCACGCCCGGGCACGATCCGGAGTTCTACTCTCGGATCGCCCCACGTTACGAGTAGCCAGCTCGCCGTACATCCGCTTCACCTCGGCGAAGACCTCGGATGCGACCTCGAGCTGACGCTCACGGCTGGCATCTTGCTCGACCGGGAAGGAAAGCGGCTCCCCGAACTGGACCGTCACCTTGGGGAAGCGACCGCGCTTCCAGCCACGCGCCTTGGCCGAGCCGAAGATCGCGACTGGGACGATCGGGGCACCCGATTCCAGCGCCAGCCGGCCGATCCCCGGTTTCGGCTCGCCCATCTCGGCCGAGCGCGAGCGACCGCCCTCGGCGTAGACCAGCAGCATCTCCCCCTGGTCGATCAGCTCGAAGGCGGTCTTGAAGGCCTCTTCGTCGCGCTGGCCGCGGCGCACCGGGAAGACGCCGCCGTGCTTGAAGATGTAGGTCAGGACCGGCGGCCCGAACATCTGGGATTTGGCCATGAAGCGCACCTTCCGCCGCAGGTAGACGCCGGCGAAGAAGTGGTCCATCTGGCTGAAGTGGTTGGGGGCGAGGACCAGCGCGCCCTCGCGCGGCACGTTCTCGACCCCGATCGCCCGCACCCGGTAGAGCACGATCGTCGGCACGGTGAGGACGAACCGGGCGACCGTGTACATCCAGGTCGAGCCGCGGCGCGCGGACTCGTGGAACTGCGTGAAGTACTCCGCCGGGCGCGGGTCCTTGTAGACCTGTGGCTTCATCTCGGGCATAGGAAGGGCGGGTCCGCCCCGCCGTGCTCCCTACCCTTCCATTTCCGCCCGGTTACGCGGCGCAAACCCGCCGAATGGGGGTCGCGCGACGACTTGAGCCGCCTATGGCCGGCTCAAGTCAACGAGCGTCCGGGGCCGCCCACTCGCGCGAGCGCTCCAGCGCCCGCTGCCAGTCGGCGAGCAGGGCCCCCCGCTCGTCCTCGCCCATCCGCGGCTCGTAGCGGGCCGCCTCGCGCCACATCTCCGCCACCTGGCCGGGGCTCCAGAGCCCGGTCGCGATCCCGGCCAGGTAGGCGGCGCCGAGCGCGGTCGTCTCGGCGATCTCCGGCACCACCACGGGGGCGTCGAGGACGTCGGCCTGGAACTGCATCAGCCAGCCGTTGGCGACGGCGCCGCCGTCCGCCTTGAGCACCTCCAGGCGCTCGCCGGACGCCGCCTCCTGGGCACGCACCGCGTCGACCGTCTCGTAGGCGATCGCCTCCAGCGCCGCCCGCGCCAGGTGGGCGCGGCCGCTGCCGCGGGTGAGACCGACGATCGTCCCGCGCGCGTAGGGGTCCCAATGCGGTGAGCCGAGCCCGGTCAGCGCCGGCACGAAGTAGACGCCGTCGTTGCCCGCGAGCGAGGCCGCCAGCGCCTCCGTCTCCCCCGCCTCGGCGATAATCCCGAGCCCGTCCCGCAGCCACTGCACCGCCGCCCCCGTGACGAAGATCGAAGCCTCCAGCGCATACGTGACTTCCGGGGCCGACGGGCCGATTTCGGGAGATATCGGCCCGAAATCGGCCCGTCGGCCGCCGCCCAGGGCCCAGGCGACGGTCGTGAG
>JAENWU010000182.1 GCA_016649905.1 Thermoleophilia bacterium | reverse complement strand
CCTCGTCTCGGTCCAGGGCTCGCTGGCGATGTTCGCGATCTGGCGTTGGGGCTCGGAGGAGCAGAAGCAGGAGTGGTTGCCTCGCATGGCCGCCGGGGAGGCGCTCGGCTGCTTCGCGCTGACCGAGCCCGACGCCGGCTCGGACCCCGGCGCGATGCGGACCCGCGCCCGCCGCGACGGCTCCGACTGGATCCTGCACGGGCAGAAGATGTGGATCACCAACGGCTCCGCCTCCGAGCTGGCGGTCGTCTGGGCCCACACCGACGAAGGCGTGCGCGGCTTCCTCGTCCCCAGAGGCACCCCCGGCTTCACGAGCCAGGACATCCACGGCAAGATGTCGCTGCGGGCCTCGGTCACCTCGGAGCTGCTGTTCGACGACGTGCGCCTCCCCGCCGACGCCGTCCTGCCCGAGGTCAGCTCCCTGAAAGGCCCGCTCTCCTGCCTCAACGAGGCCCGCTTCGGGATCGTCTGGGGTGCCGTCGGCGCCGCCCGTGCCTGTTATGAAGCCGCGCTCGCCTACGCGCTCGACCGGGTCCAGTTCGGCAAACCGATCGCCTCCTTCCAGATCCAGCAGCAGAAGCTGGCGATGATGGCGCTGGAGGTGAACCGGGCGACCCTCCTCTGCATGCACCTGGGGCGGATGAAGGACGCCGGCACCCTGCGGAGCGAGCACGTCTCGATGGGCAAGCTGGCCAACGTCAACGCCGCCCTCGACGTCGCCCGCTCGGCCCGCCAGGTGCTCGGCGCCAACGGGATCACGCTCGAGTATCCGGTGATCCGCCACATGAACAACCTCGAGACGGTGCTGACCTACGAGGGCACCGCCGACATTCACGCCCTCGTCGTCGGCGGCGCCGTGACCGGGATCCAGGCCTTCCGCTGAGCCCGGGGCAAGCGGTGCCGAGCAGCAGAGTCGCCGGCGGGCGACCGCCCAGCACGACCCACGAAAAGATCGTCGAGGTCGCGCTCGAGCTGTTCTCGCGGCAGGGCTTCGCGAAGACGACGGTCGACGAAATCGCCGCCGCGGCCGGGGTCGGGCGGCGGACGATCTTCCGCTACTTCCCCTCCAAGAACGACATCGTCTGCAGCGATTTCGACCGCGTCCTGGAGCGCCTGCGCGGCGCCCTCGAGGAGTCCGACCCGGAGCTGCCGATGATGGAGGCGCTGCGGCAGGCGATGGTCCTCGCCAACGGCCACGACGAGGAGCAGCTGCCGGCGCTGAGGATCCAGATGACGCTGATCACTCGCGACCCGGTCCTGCAGGGGCACGCGATGATCCGCTACGCCGCCTGGCGCCGCGTGGTCGCCGTCTTCGCCGCCGCCCGCATCGATTGTCGCCCCGACGACCTGATGCCGCAGGCGATCGCCTACGCGGCGCTGGGCACGGCGATGGCGGCCTTCACCCGCTGGGTGCGCACCCCTGACGAGCCGCTCGAGCGCTGCCTCGACGACGCCTTCCGCGAGCTCGCCAACGGCTTCGCGATCGGACCGGACGAGACCTGAGGCTAGGAGGGACTAGCGCATCGAGCGGGCGATCACGAGCCGCTGGATCTCGTTGGTGCCCTCGTAGATCTGGGTGATCTTGGCGTCGCGCATCATCCGCTCCAGCGGGTACTCCTTGACGTAGCCGTAACCGCCGAGGATCTGCAGCGCCTCGACCGTCACCTTCATCGCGTTGTCGGAGGCGAACAGCTTCGCCATCGAGGAGTACTTGCCGAGCTCGGGCTCGTTGCGATCGGCCATCGCGCAGGCCTTGTAGAGGAGCTCGCGGGCGGCGGCGGTGCCGGTCTCCATGTCGGCGAGCTTGAACTGGGTGTTCTGGAACTCGATGATCGGCTGCTTGAAGGCAACCCGTTCCTTGGCGTAGTCGCGGGCGTAGTCGATCGCCCCCTGGGCGATCCCGACCGCCTGCGCGGCGGCGCCGAGCCGAGTTCGCTCCAGCGTCCCCAGCGCCACCCGCATTCCCCGCCCGACCTCGCCGATCACGTTCGCCTGCGGCACCCGGACGCCGTCGAAGGTCGGCGAGCCGGTGGGCGAGCCGTGGATGCCGAGCTTGCGCTCGAGCTTGCCGACCCCGAAGCCGGGCCGGTCGGCCTCGACGACGAAGGCGGTGATCCGCCGCGACTCGCGGTCGGTGAGCGCGAAGACGACGTAGAAGTCGGCGACGCCGGCGTTGGAGATCCAGTTCTTGGCGCCGTCGATGACCCATTCGTCGCCGTCCTTGACGGCGCTGGTTCGCATCGAGCCGGGGTCCGAGCCGGCCTCGGGCTCGGAGAGGGCGAAGGCCGGCGAGAGCTCGCCCGAGGCGCAGCGCGGCAGCAGCCGCTCTTTGAGCTCGTCGGAGCCGAACAGGGCGATCGGCAGCGTGCCCAGCTCCTGGACCATCAGGATCAGCGCCGAGGAGGCGCAGGCCTTGGCCACCTCCTCGACCGCCATCTGCTGCATCAGCGTGCCGGTGCCGGTGCCGCCGTAGCGCTCGGCGAAGGGCAGGGCGAGGATGTCCTGCTCGGAGAAGAGCTGGCGGATGTCGCGCGGGTATTCGCTCTTCTCGTCGATCTCGGCGGCGCGTGGCGCCACCTTCTCGCGGGCGATCTGGCGGATCGTGTCGCGGAAGTCGAGCAGCTCCTGCGGGATCGCGTAGACGCTGGACTCGATGGCACTCGTCATCTGATTCCTCCTAGAAGACCGGGGTCTCGGTGTAGGTCCCGAAGACCTCTTGCATCGCCGCGATCATCTCGCCCTCGGTCACCTGGACCCGGGCCGCCGCGATGATCGGCGGCATCATGTTGGCCTCGCCGGCGGCCGCCTGCTTGAGCTCGGCCAGAGCCGCCTCGACGGCGGCGCTGTCGCGCCCAGCCTTGGTCGCCGCCAGGCGGTCGACCTGCTTGCCTTCGAGCGCTGGGTCGATCTTCAGGATCGGCGTCGGTTCTTCGTCGTCTTCGGTGAAGTCGTTGACGCCGACGACGATCCGCCGGCGTTCGTTCAGCTCGCGCTGGTAGGTGAAGGAGGCGTCGGCGATCTCACGCTGGGGGAAGTTGCGCCGGATCGCCTCGACCATGCCGCCGAGCTCGTCGATGCGGGCGAAGTAGCGGTAGGCGGCGTCCTCCATCTCGTCGGTCAGCTTCTCGACGAACCAGGAGCCACCGAGCGGGTCGGCGGTGCTGGTGACGCCGGTCTCGGTGGCGAGGATCTGCTGCGTGCGCAGGGCGACCCGGACCGCCTCCTCGGTCGGCAGCGCCAGCGCCTCGTCGTAGGAGTTGGTGTGCAGCGACTGGGTCCCGCCGAGGACCGCGGCCAGCGCCTCGGAGGTGGTGCGGACGATGTTGTTGAGGGGCTGCTGCGCGGTCAGTGAGACGCCGGCGGTCTGGGTGTGGAAGCGCAGCCGCATCGACTCCTCCTTCTTGGCGCCGTAGGTGTCGCGCAGCTCGCGCGCCCAGATCCGACGCGCGGCGCGGAACTTGGCGATCTCCTCGAAGAAGTCGACGTGGGAGTTGAAGAAGAAGGAGAGCCGCGGCGCGAAGTCGTCGACGTCGAGGCCGCGCTCGATCGCTTCCTCGACGTAGGTGAAGCCGTCCTTGAGGGTGAAGGCGAGCTCCTGCTGGGCGGTCGAGCCGGCCTCGCGGATGTGGTAGCCGGAGATCGAGACCGGGTGCCAGCGCGGCATGTTCTCGGAGCACCACTCGATCATGTCGGTGACCAGGCGCAGGGCCGGGGAGATCGGGAAGCACCACTCCTTCTGGG
>JAENWU010000041.1 GCA_016649905.1 Thermoleophilia bacterium | reverse complement strand
GGGTGGGGTGGGGCGGCTGCGGGACGGCATCTCCCAGGCCGCCGCGGGAGCCGGCCTGCTGGCGACGGGCTCGGGCCGGGCTGGCGAGGGCGCCGCGCAGATCTCCGCCGGGATCGAGGAAGCGGCCGCGGGCGCGGACCGGGCGATCGAGGCCCTCGGCCGTCTCGACTCCGGCTCCGGGCGCCTCGCCGAGGGACAGCGCCGCGCCGCCCTCGGCGCCCGTGCCCTGCGCGACGAACTCAGCGCCCTGATGCCGGTGATCCGCCAGGCGGGGTTGGCGCGGGCCCGCCGCCTGCGGTCTCGGCTCGATGCCGCGGCGAAAACCGACCCGGGCCTGGCCGGCGCCGCCCGCGAAGCCGAGCAGCTGGTCGAAGCCCTCGCCCTAGCCCGCAACCAGGCCCAGCGCGCCCGCAGCACCTCGGTCCGCCTCCGCGACGGCCAAGTTGATCTCGCAGAGGGCGGCGCCGAGCTCCACCGCGGCGCCGCCCGCCTCGACCGCGAGGCCGAGTCCCTGCCCGCCGGCCTCCAGCAGCTCGGCGACGGCGCCGCCCAGCTCGCCGACGGGATCGAGAAGCTGACCGACGGCGCCGACGCGCTCTCGCGCAACCTCGCCGCCGGCGCCGAGGCATCGCGGCCGCTGCAGCGCGGCATCAACCGCGCCGGCACCCGCGTCACCACCTCGGCCACTCGCCTCTCCGACCAGATCGGCGACCTGCGCCGCTCCTCGCCGCGCCTCTTCGACTCCGCCTACTTCGTCCTTTCCGCGCTCGACGGCGCCCCGCCCGAGCAGCGCCGCCGCGCCGGCGAGGTGATCGACCTCGCCCACGGCGGCCAGGCGGCGCAGATGCTGATCGTCCCCCGTTTCACCTTCAACACGCCGGGCTCCGAAGCCCTGTACGAGCGGCTCCAGGCCGACGCCGCCCAGCTCGCCGCCGACTCGGGCCTGCGCACCGGCGTCACCGGCGGCCCCGCCCAGCTCGCCGACTACACCGACGCGATCTCCTCGCGGGTGCCGCTGGTGATCGTCGCGATCACCCTCGCCACCTTCCTCGTCCTTCTCCTGGTTTTGCGCGCCCTGCCGCTGGCCGCGATCGCGGTCGGGCTCAACCTGCTCACCGTCGCCGTCGCCTTCGGCGTCCTCACCCTGCTCTTCAACCTTCCCGCCAGCTGGCCCCTCGGCGGCCACTCCTACGTCGATGCGATCGGCGCCGCGGGCATCTTCGGGATCGTCTTCGGCCTCTCGATCGACTACGCGGTGTTCCTGCTCAGCCGCATGCGCGAGCGCCACGACGCCGGTGCCTCCAACGAGGAGGCGATCGAGTTCGGCCTGCGCCGCACCGCCCGGGTCATCACCGGCGCCGCCGCGATCATGGTCGCCGTCTTCGTCGCCTTCGCCGCCGCCCCGATCGCCACCGTCAGCCAGCTCGGCACCGGCCTCACCGTCGCCGTCGTGCTCGACGCGACCGTGGTACGGATCGTCCTGCTGCCGGCGCTGATGCTGATCGTCGGCGAGCGCGTCTGGTGGCTGCCACGAAGTCTCGAGCGGGTGCTGCCAAAGATTGGTCTACATGCGAGCTAGATGTGTTATTCAACGTAGTGGGAGCATTGAAAGGGTTTGGGATGAGGGAGGGGATTCGGTGAGGCAGGGGATTCTGGTGGGCGCCTTATTGGTGCTCTGCGCGCTGGTACCGGTTGCGGCTGCGGCCGAACCGAGCGAACGCGAAGCGTATGTGGACCATGCGGAGCCGATCTGCAAGACCAACGTGCTCGCCAACAAGCGCATCTTCAAGGGAGCGAAGGGCGAGGTGAAGCGCGACGAACTGAAGAAGGCGTCCACCCACTTCTCCCGCGCGGCGACCGCCTTCGCGAAGACGATCCGCCAGCTTGACCCGCTCCCGAAGCCGCCCACCGACGCGGCGAAGCTGAGCGCATGGATCGGCCTGCTCGAAGACGAGCGGGACCTGATCAAGAAGATCGGCAAGGCTCTCGCGGCCGAAAAGAAGGGCAAGGCAGAGTCCTACTCCGTCGACCTCAACCGCAACTCGAGCAAGGCGAACAACGCCGTGCTCTCGTTCGGCTTTGACTACTGCCGCATCGAGCCTTCGAGATTCGGCTGAGCCTTGAAGGCGGCGAAGCTCCTCGCGGTGCTGGTCGCACTTCTGCTCGCCGCGGGGGTGCCAGCAGGAGCCGTCACCAATGGCAACGGCGACCTGATCGCCACCTTCGACGGCAGCCTTAGTCCCACCGCGCTGCCACGGGAGTCGCTGGCTCCCGTGGGCGTGCATGTGGCCGGTAGCTTTCGCAGTGCCTCCGGTGACAGCGACCACCTGCCGCAGTTGCGACGCATCGTCGTCGCCATCAACCGTGGCGGGAGGCTGTTCGATCGCGGGCTTCCGGTCTGCCGGTCCAGGCAGATCCAGCCATCCACCGAAGCGGAGGCCCGTCGGGTCTGTGGCGATGGGCTCATCGGCAGCGGGCACGTCACGGTTCAGGTCCGAATCCCTTCTCAGCTTCCGTTCAAGGTGCGTGCCAAGCTGCTGGTCTTCAACGGGCCGCGCCAGAACGGTCAGAAGCTGATCTTCGCCGAGGCGTACGCACGAAATCCCCCCGGGACCTTTCTCCTCACGTTTCGGGTCGACCGGCGCAGCGGCACCTACGGAACCGTACTCAGCACCACCCTACCCCGCAGAACTCGCAACTGGGCCTACTTGACCCATTTCGACATGACGTTGCGGCGTACCTACACCTACCGTGAACGCGAGCGCTCCTTCGTCTCCGCATCCTGCCCCGCCCCCGCCGGCTTCAACAGGATCGTTTTCCCCTTCGCCAAGGCGACCTACGGCTTCGCCAATGGACAGAGTCTCAGTCTCTCCGAGGCGGCCGTCTGCCGCGTCGCGAGCGAATAGGATCGATCGCGATGAACGGCGGAGGCGGGGGCGCGTCGACGGTTACCGATCGTCGGCACCGGCTGATCGGGATCGGCGCCGCAATGGTCCTCGTGGCCGTGGCCGTGATCCTCGCGTTCGCTGGCGGCGGCGAGGACGGCGAGGTCCCGCCCGTGGTGGATTCGACTCCGCACCTGGTCGATGCGGGCGAGCTGACCGATCTCGAATTCACACTCGGACACGAAGTCTTCTGGGCGGGCGAGCGTCCCCCCGCCCAACTCGAGCTGACCGAGGAGGCCGGCGGTAGCGTCTACCTGCGCTATCTGCCGGCCGACGTCGCGGAGGGGGACGAACGCGGCTTCCTCACCGTCGGCACCTATCCCGTCGTCGAGGCCGAGGCGGCGACGCGGCGCTTCGCGCGGGGCGCCGGGGCGCGAGTTCTCGCCGGACCCGGCGACGCGGCCGTGGTCCCGAACCCCGAATCGCGCGGTAGCGTCTACCTCGCCTACCCGGGATCGGAACTGCAGATCGAGGTCTACGACCCCGACCCGGCGGAGGCGCTGGAGCTGGTCCGCTCCGGCGCGATCCGCCCGGTGGGGGAGGGCTGACAAGTGTTCGTGGCCTGGATCGTCTTCCCGTTGTTGTTGGCGGCGCTCTGCTTGGGCTGCGGCCTGCTGCTCGAGGCCGCGGTCGGGCGCAGGCTGCCCGGAGCGCTGCTGGCCCCGGCCGGCTTTGCCGTAGTCGTCGTCCTCGCGGGGCTCTTCACCGCGCGCGGTGAGATCGCCTCGCTGGCGACGCCGGCGGTCGTCGTCGCCGCTCTCGCTGGCGCCGCGCTCGCCTACAGAGCGAAACGGTGGGGTGGGGTCGACGGTTGGCTGCTGGCGGCGGCCCTTGGAGTCTTCGCCGTCTACGCCGCTCCGGTCGTCCTCTCCGGCGAGCCGACCTTCACCGGCTACATCAAGCTCGACGACACCGCCACCTGGATGGCCTTCGTCGATCGGGTCATGGACCACGGTCGCGACCTCTCGGGGCTCGAACCCTCGAGCTACCGCTCCACCCTCGAAGTCAACCTGCCGAGCGGTTACCCGGTCGGCGCCTTCCTGCCGCTCGGGGTCGGCGCCCAACTCAGCCCGAGCGACGTCGCCTGGCTCATGCAGCCCTACATGGCGACGATGGCAGGGCTGCTCGCCGCGGTGCTCTACTGGCTTGCCCGGCCGCTGGTCGAGTCGCGGCCGCTGCGAGCTCTGGTCGCCTTCGGCGCCGCCCAGTCGGCTTTGCTGTTCGCCTACGGCCTCTGGGGAGGGATCAAGGAGATCGCCGTGGCGCTCGGGATCGCCCTTCTCGCGGCGCTGGCGCCGCTGGCGGCGAAGGCGGAGGGCGGCTGGCGCAACGCCCTGCCGGCGGCGCTCGCCACCACCTCGCTGCTTGTCATGGTTGGCTCGGGCGGGCTGGTCTGGGTGCTTCCGCTCCTTGGGCTGGTGGCACTGGCGCTCTGGCGGAGCCGCGGGTTCGTCGCCCTCCTTACGCGGGCGGCACCGCTGGCGCTCGTCGTCTTCGTCTTCGGAGTCCCCGCCGTGCTCGCCGGCGGCGTCTTCTCGCCGACCCAGGGGGGTCTCACCGACGCTTCGGAGCTAGGTAACCTGATCGGCCCGATCGACGTCTTCCAGTACGTCGGGATCTGGCCCAACGGGGACTTCCGGTTCAACCCGATCAACCAGCCGCTCACCGTTTTCCTCGTCGTGCTGGCGTTCGCATCCGCGCTCGCCGGCGTCTGGTTCGCCTGGCGGCGGCGAGCTTGGGAGCTGTTGCTCTACGCGGCGGGCGCCGGGGTCGGCAGCCTCGCCGTCTTCGTCTACTCCTCGCCCTGGGTTGGCGCCAAGGCACTCGCCTCGGGTAGCCCTTCGATCCTTGTGATGGCGCTGGCCGGCGCCGCCGCCTTCGCGATTCGGGTCGAAAAGGTCTTCGGGGCGACCGTGCTGGCGCTGATCGTCGCCGGTGTCCTCTGGTCGAATGCGCTCGGCTACCACGACGTCTCGCTCGCCCCCTACGAGCAGTTGCGCGAACTCGAGGACATCGGCGGGGAGTTCGCCGGCGCGGGTCCGACGCTGCTCACCGAATATCAGCCGTACGGGGTCCGGCACCTCCTTCGCGCCGCCGACGCCGAGGGCGCATCGGAGCTCAGGACGAGGCCCATTCCTCTCGTCGAAGGCGGCGAAGCCGAAAAGGGCGAATGGGTGGACACCGACCGGATCGCGCCGGAAGCGTGGCTGACCTACCGGACGCTTGTGCTGCGCCGCAGCCCGGCACAGAGCCGACCCCCGGCCTCCTACGCGCCCGTCCGCCACGGCGACTTCTACGACGTCTGGCAGAAGCCGCCGGGGGACGAAGACGTCGTGGCTCGGCGCTTGCCGCTGGGTGACTTCTACCAACCCGGCGCCGTGCCGGATTGCGGCCAGGTGTTGGCGCTCGCGGCGAGTGCCCCGGGGGGGACCCTCTTCGCCGCCGAGCGCAGCGCCAACGTCGTCGCCAACCTTCCCGAAGCGATGGTTCCGGCCGACTGGATCCCGACCGAGCGCGGCAGCCCCGACGTCGTTCCGCACGGGCCGGGCACTGCCCGGCTCCGCGTCCGCGTCCGCGTCGCCGGGACCTATGACTTCTTCGTCCAGGGCAGCGTCCGCAATCCACTCGAGGTGAGTGCCGACGGTGCCGAGGTCGGCACCGTCGACTACCAGCTCAACGCAGGGCAGCAGTTCCTCTACCTCGGGCGCGCATCTCTGAGTGCCGGCCCACACCAGCTGGCGCTGACGCTCCACGGCCAGTCGCTCGCCCCCGGCAGTGGCGGGCCACCGGAACCGATCGGGCCGCTCGTCCTCAGCCCCGCCGCCGCAGACCCACCGGTCCGGGAGCTGCCGGCGGCCCGCGCCGAGAAGCTCTGCGGCCGCAGTCTCGACTGGGTCGAAGCGAGGCCTTAGTTCGGACAAGAAGAAGGGCGGCCGATGGCCGCCCTTCTTGCTTCCTGCCTGTACTCGAGGCTTGCCCTCGGCTCAGCCCTTGCCGGTGCAGGTACGAACGAACTCGGCGGTGGCCTTGGTGCCGTCGGCGAAGATCGCCGTTGCCTTGGCCTGCAGCTTGCCGTCGGGGCATTTCGCCGTCAGGACGCTGACCTTCTTGCCTTTGTAGGTGAATTTTTTGTCGATCTTGAGGCTGAATGAGGTCACGGAGCCGCTGCCGCCGGCGATCTTCGGGACCGTTGCGGTCGTGTGCAGGCCGTAGCGGCCTTTGCTGATTTTTTTGATCTTCAGGGTGGTCACGATCGCGGCCGGGACCGGGACGGTGATGTAGGCGTGGATGTAGAGGGTCGTGGTGCCGCCCGAGAAGCCGCCGTTGAAGACGATCAGATCGCTTTTCACGGGGACGACTTTCGATTCCGGGAAGGCGATCTCGACGTCGGTCTTGCCTTCGCCGATGATCGCGCTTTTGCAGATCGCTTTCGCGTGGCTGGTGTCCTGCGACTGCAATTTGCCCGAGGTGCATTTCGGGAAGCCTTTGACGTTGATCGCACCGTTCTTGTCGGTTTCGACCAAGACTTCTTTCAGCGCCGGCGGGTGCGAGCCATCGCTCATCCTAATTTTCCCCGAGGCCGTCAGGGCGATCGGCGCCAGTTTGTTCTTCGGCAGCGCCTTTGGGCTGAAGCCACCGTTGGCTTCGAAGCAGAGGTTGCCGACGCAGGTTTTCGTCGGCGGCTCGGCACTGGCGATGCTGCCGACCGAAACGGCGATCAGCGCCCCCAGCGCCATCAGGACCATCAGGTACTTGCGCATATCCCTATATCTCTCCTTTTGCGGCCGCCCGTCCAGGGCACGCCGAAAGCTTGCGTGAAACCGTGGAACATTCCTCCGTGGCGGAAGCTACCAACTTCTACCAGCTCATAAACCCCGCCTTTCACAAAAAAGAGCGCCTTAACGCGCGTGGGGCAGCCGGTCAGGTGTTTCGATGTGATCGCTGCACGCGATCGCGCTCCTCGGCGGCGCGCTCGGCGCCGAGGAAAGGCAGCGTGATCCAGAACATCAGGTCGGGCAGGCGCTCGGGCAGGCGGGCGGAAGCGCCGTGGAGGATCTCGCTGTAGAGCAGCTCGTTGACGCCGCCGGCGAGCGAGAGCGAAGTGATCCCCGGTAGTTCGACCGAGGTCTCCGCCCGTCCCGACTCCAGGAAGCCGGTGAACTGGCGCAGGGCGGCGTCGCGTCGCGCCAGCGCTTTCGGGCCGGCGGCAAGCACCTCGACGATCGCGAAGCGCGCCTCGTCGGGGTGCTCCGCGAGGTGCTCCAGCAGCGCTCCCAGCCCTGTCGCGATCCGCTCCGCCCAGGGCGCCCCCGGCCGCGATTCGAAGCCGTTGGCGGTGTCGCCGAGGAGGTTGCCGAGGAGGACGTCGTAGGCGGCGAGGAAGCAGTCCTCCTTGCTGTCGAAGAGTTCGTAGAAGGTCTTGCGGGAGACGCCGGCGACGCCGATCACGTCGACCACCCGCGTCTCCGCGTAGCCCCGCTCGGAGACCACCTCGATCATCGCCTGGTGGATGCGGTTGCGCTGGGAAGCCGTCACCGTCTCCCGCGGCAGGCCGTGCCTTCCCCGCGGCAGCCTTTCGCTCAGACCTACCGCGCGTTTAGTCGATGCCACGCCCGTGACTGTAAAGGAGAGTCGGCGCGGACCGGCGGCTAGGAGTCGAGCCAGACGGTCTGCTCGCGGTCGGGCCCGACCCCGACCAGGCGCACCGGCACGCGGACGAACTCGGACACGTAGGCGAGGAAGTCGCGGGCGGCCTGGGGCAGGTCGGCCTCCTCGCGGCACTCGCCGAGCTCCTCGTCGAAGCCCGGCAGCTCCTCGTACTCGGGGGTCGCCGAGTGCAGGATCGACTGGTGGTAGGGGAAGCTGTCGAGCACGGCGCCTTCCTTGGAGCGGTAGCGGACGGCCACCCGCAGCGGCCCGATCCCGCTCAGCACGTCGAGCTTGGTGATCGCCAGCGAGTCCATCCGGTTCAGCCGCACCGCGTAGCGCAGCGCCACCAGGTCCATCCAGCCGCAGCGGCGGCGGCGGCCGGTGGTGGTGCCGAACTCGTGGCCGCGCTCGACCATCCGCTCGCCGATCTCTTCGTGCAGCTCGGTCGGGAAGGGCCCGGCGCCGACCCGCGTCGCGTAGGCCTTGGCGATCCCCCAGACCTCGTCGATGTCGGCCGGGCCGACGCCGGCGCCGACGCAGGCCGCGCCGGCGATCGGGTTGGAGGAGGTGACGAAGGGATAGGTGCCGTGGTCGAGGTCGAGCAGCGCCGCCTGGGCGCCCTCGAAGATCACCGTCTGGCCGCTGTCGAGCGCGTCCCAGCAGAGCTTCGCGGTGTCGGCGATGTGGGGCTCGAGCCGGTGGCCGTAGTTGACGTGTTCCTCGACCATCGCGTGGACGTCGAGGCGCGGATCGGGAACGAGGTCGGAGGCCTCGATGCCCTTCGCTTCCTCACCGGCTTCCTTGCGCGCTTTGCGCCGCTGCACCGAGAGCTCGCGCAGCGCCTGCTGCTTGGGCTCGATCGCGGCGCGGATCTTGGTCCGCAGGATCTTCTCGTCGAGCAGGTCCTGGACCCGGATCCCGAGCCGCAGCGCCTTGTCGGCGTAGCAGGGGCCGATGCCACGGCGGGTGGTCCCGATCGAGAGCTTGCCCAGTTTCGTCTCGC
Source organism: Thermoleophilia bacterium (assembly GCA_016649905.1). GTDB lineage: Bacteria > Actinomycetota > Thermoleophilia > Solirubrobacterales > 70-9 > VAYN01. The sequence goes on along the minus strand of JAENWU010000041.1, from coordinate 14,468 downwards.
CCGCCTGGTCGAGCAGCACGTGGTAGGGCATGATCAGGTGCGCGTTGGCCGAGAGCCGCAGGTTGCCGACGCTCACCCCGGCCCGTTTGAGGCCGTCGATCTCGCTCAGCAGGACCCGCGGGTCGACGACGACGCCGTTGCCGATCACGCACATTTTGTCGGCGTGGAGGATCCCCGACGGGATCAGGTGGAACTTGAACTCCTCACCGTCACGGACGATCGTGTGGCCGGCGTTGTTGCCGCCCTGGAAGCGGACGATCGCGGTAGCCCGCTGGGCGAGCAGATCGGTGATCTTGCCCTTGCCCTCGTCGCCCCACTGGGCACCGACTATGACTACGCCTGGCATTCGGCTCGGATTGTGACGGTGTTGGTGCTCCGGCGCGTTGTGCGAAAGACGCGCGCCTTCCGTTTCGCAGAATTTCCATTCAACACGCCATGAGTCGGATGTTGATCGGAAGGATCTGGGACATGGCTTCGGTCGCTCATCTGCGTAGTGCGATTCGCGCTACTCTCCCCTCTATGGCTCCTGCGCCTCCGCCGCTTTCGCTGCGACTTGGCCGCAATGGCGTTCTGGCGCTGGAGGAACTCGCCCGGCTCCGGGGGATCAGCAAAGCCGATGCCGCGAGACAGGCGATCGAAGAGACCGCAGAGCGGGAGCGAGCTCGGAGCAGCCTCGCGACGGAGGCCCGGCGGCTGTCGGAAGACCCGGCGTACGTCGAGGAAGCACGGGAGATCATCGCGGAGTTCGAGGATCTACGTGCTCCGTGGTGATGTCTATTCAGTCAACCTGCCCCGTAGCCAGGGACGAGTGCAGCAAGGCCGACGGTATGCGGTCGTTGTTCAGGCGAACGAGCTGGGGACCTTGTCGACTGTCGTGGTTTGCCCGACCTCACAATCGGCGGCCCCCGTGAGCTTTCGTCCCCAGGTCGAAGTGGGCGAGTCCCGGACCCAGGTGCTCTGTGAGATGGTCATGGCGCTCGATGTGCGCACGCTCGGGAACCAAGTCGCCCACCTCTCTCTCGACGACCTTGCCGCCGTCGACGATGCGCTCAAGATGGTCCTTCGTCTCGGCCGCTGACCGCGAGCCTACGCGGCCTTGGTGTACTTGCCGTAGCGCCGGTCGTCGCCGTAGATCTCGACCTCGTCGCAGATCTGGGTCAGCCGCGAGACCGTGCGGGCGCCGATCTGCTCCTCCAACTCCATGTGCCCGAGGTTGGTCGTGATCAGCACGGAGCGCTGGGTCTCGTAGCGCTCGTTGACCAGGGCGTAGAGCTGCTCGAGGACCCAGTCGGAGCGTTTCTCGGCGCCGAGGTCGTCGATGTGGAGCAGGTCGACGGAGGTCAGGCGCTCAAAGAAGGAGAGGTAGGAGTCCCCGCCGGGCTCGGAGTCATAGGTGCGACGGATCCGGGCCAGCAGCTTCGGTAGCGAGTAGATCGCGACGGTCTTGCCGGCTTCCAGCGCCGCCTTGGAAATCAGCATCGCCAGGGTCGTCTTGCCGGTGCCGGTGTCGCCGAAGAGCCAGAGGCCGCGTCCCTTCGCGAGCCGGGCGTCGAGGTCGTCGACGAAGCCGCGCACCTCGACGACCGCCGCCTTGGTCTGCAGGTCCCGGGCCATGTCGGAGACCGGCGGGCGGTCGAAGGAGACGCCGCGGTAGCGCGCCGGGATCACCGAGGAGATGCCGCGGCTGCGGCCGCGGTTGAGCCGTTCGGTCCGGCACTCGCAGGGGCGGGCGACGTCTTCGGGGCCGAGGATCCAGCCGGATCCGTCGCAGACCCCGAGCGGGCAGACCTGGTCGCGGAACGGTTCTGAGCGAGCGATCGCCGGCATCAGAAGTCAGGCCCCGCCGCCGCGGCGTCTTCCAGCGGCGGCCCTTCGCCGGCCGGCTGCTCGATCGGTGCGTCCCGGCCGGAGTAGTCGGCGAATTTGGGGAAGCGGTCGAGGAAGACCAGCGACCTGGTCCCGATCGGGCCGTTCCTGTGCTTGGCGATGATCAGGTCGGCCAGGCCGTCGGGCTCCTCGTCGGGGTCGCGGTAGTAATCGGCGCGGTAGAGGAAGGCGACGACGTCGGCGTCCTGCTCGATCTGCCCCGACTCGCGCAGGTCGGAGAGCTGCGGTTTGGGCGGCGTGCGCTGCTCGGGAGCGCGTGAGAGCTGCGAGATCGCGACCACCGGCACCTCTAGCTCGCGGGCGAGGATCTTCAGCCCGCGGCTGATCTGGCCGACCTGCTCGACCCGGTTGGCGCGCGAGTCGTCGGAGCGCATCAGCTGCATGTAGTCGAGGATGATCAGTCCCAGCCCGCCGCGCTCCTGTTCCTGGGCGTGCAGGCGCCGGGCCTTGGCCCGCAGGTCGAGGATGCCGAGGTCGGAGGAGTCGTCGAACCACAGCGGCGCCTCCTCTAGTTCGTTGCAGGCCCGCACCACCTTCGGCCAGTCGCGCGGGGAGACCTGGCCCTTGCGCAGCTTGTCGCCGGAGATTCGCGCCCGGCAGGCGATGAAGCGCTGGGCCAGCTCGACCTCGGACATCTCCAGCGAGAAGAAGGCGACCGGCTTGTTGCGCTTGACGGCGACGTTTTCGGCGATGTTGGCGACCAGGGCACTGTTGTGGACGATGACGTCGTCGGCGACGAAGTTGCGCAGGCCGGGGACGTCGAGATCGTAGGTCTCCTCTTCGCCGGCGTACTCGACCGAGACGACTTCGTCCCACCAGATGTCGGAGTCGGAGAGCTCTTCCAGAGTTGCCGAGCTCGTTGCCTCGGCGAGCTCGGCAACCAGGCCTCGGGAGCGAGAGCGTTTGCCGACGTGCCAGTTGTGCTTGCGAGGTCGTCCCGTGAGCTCGCTGACCGCGGCCCAGACCCGGTCGCCCTTTGCCAGCAGAACGTCGTCCCAGATCTCGGGCGGGAGCGTGTCCGTGTTGGTCGAGCGGGGCGCCTCGTCCAGGCGTGCCAGAACCCTCGCCTGAGCCTCCTCCTTGCCCGGGACCGAGATCACCTCGCAGAACCGCCGCAGGCTCTCCTGCGAGGTGATCCGGACCTCTCGAGCGACCTTCCCGGTGCCGTCGTAGACCGGGCGCTTGAGGGTCCGGATCGTCGCCACGATCCCGAGCCGCAGCAGCAGGTGCTGCATGTCTCGGGCGAGTCGCTCGCTGATCGTCGTGTAGCCGATCTGGGCAAGCCGGTCGCTGCAGTAGACGTGGCCGTCGCATGCGTACATCACTCCGAGGAAGCGAGCGAGCTGCTCGTCGCCGAGTCCGAACACAGCGTCGGGCACGAACTTCTCCGCCGAGCGGAGGCCCATCAGGCCATGGTGGCGCAGCATCTGAGTGACGGGGTTCGACGTCGATCCCGGGCCTGCGCTGAGATAGGAGCCCCCGCGCGCCTCGTCGCGGGGAGGCTGAAGGCGCACGCCGTATTCGCCTGCCGACTTCTCGATCGTGGCGACTACGCCCGAGTTCGGCCCGTAGCAGTAGAAGGGTGTCGTCCCGCCGATGGAACCATCCGCGATCAGTGCCGCGAGCAACACGACCTCCCTGTCGGGGAGGTCCCGCGAAGTGGTTGGGCCGGGCAGCCAGCGGGGAACCGCGACGCGGGTTCCGGGCGTCAGGTCGCCAAGCTCCTGCCACCCGGTGCTGGTCAGCACCGGATGGTTCGACGTCGCCTCGGTCCAGCGACCGAGGCGGGTTGTGAGCCTGAAGACGGGCTTCCTGCCGTTGCTCGCGATCGCGGCGACCTTTGCGGGAACCATCTTGAGGTCCGGACCCAGCGATCCAACCCAGACATCCTTGCCCTCCTGGAAGGCGCGGTAGAGCGAGTCGACGCGGCGGCGGGCCCCGGTGCTGGGGTCATAGACCAGACTTTGTGCGCTCTGGCACTTTCCCATCGCCGGGCGTGCCGCGACGATGATCAGGTTGCCGGGCTGGAAGCCGCCGGTGATCGCGTCGATGTCGCGGAAGCCGGACGGGGTGCCGGTCATCTCGAGCTCGCCGGTGGAGAGCTTCTCGAGCCGGTCGATCTCGTCGTGGAGGATCTCCGAGAGCAGCCGGAAGTCGCTCGCCTGCTCTTTGTGGGCAACCTCGAAGAGCAACTTCTCGGCCCGCTCTGAAAGCTCGCGGGGCTCGCCGTCGCGGTCGTTGACCCAGCCCTGGATCTCCTGTCCGGCGCCGAGCAGCCGCCGCAGCAGCGAGTTCTGCTGGACGATCTCCGCGTAGTGCTTGGCGTTGCCGGCCGCGGGCACCTTCGCCGCCAGCTCGGAGACGTAGTGCTTGCCGCCGGCGGTCTCGATCATGTTGCGCTGCGTCAGCGCCTCGCTGACGCTGAGCTCGTCGACCGGCTTCGAGGCCGCGTAGAGGTCGTGGGCCGCCTCGAAGATCGCGCGGTGGCGGTCGAGGTAGAAGTCCGCCGCGTTCAGCTTGACCTCGTCGATCACCCGGGTCAGCGCCGGCTCGGCGACCAGCATCGCCCCCAGCACCGACTCCTCCGCCTCGATGTTCTGCGGCGGTACGTGGCTGGTGGAGGATTGGGGCATCTGCTCAGTGTCCGGGGAGACCCGGCGTCAAACGCCGGGTTGGCAACGAAACCACATGCCAAACCTGGGCGAGGGTGGCCAAGGCCGTTTTTGCGAGGCCCGGCGGCGAGGGCCAACGAATGTAAACCGGCACTTTTGGGACTTACACCGGAACGTCGCTGAGAACTGCCGACTTGACCCGGAGGGGCCGTCTCAGCCGTGCTGGGTCGTTCTCATCTCTCCCTTTGAGATAGAGACCTATTCCCTCCTTCAGCGAAGAGAAGAGCTCATCCAGCGTGTCGCCGGCAGCGAAGCAGCCGGGCAGCTCGGGGACGTCGGCCCAGTAGGACCCATCCTCCAAATGGACGTTCACGTTCAGCTCCATGCTCCGATCGACCTCGTCGATCATCTTAGACCCGCTTGCCTGAGGATCGCCGTGGTCAGCCCAGGCGAGTAGTCCTGGCCCTTGTGACGCGGCAAGGTGATCGGTCGCTTACCGGACTTGACCATCTTCACTTGGTGCTTTCCGCCAGTCGTTTGCGTCCATCCGTGGCCTTCGAGGAGCCGGATCGCGCCCTTCTGGCTGAGGGTTCGGGCCACCCGTCGAGCCTGCAGCGAATCGTGTGACCCGTGGTGCGCACAATGTCAGAGCTTGATGTTTGGAGGCCGCCCTAAATCAGGTCCCCGCTGGAATCAGGCCCTCTTCCTCTTGGCGCTGCTCGCCGCGGCGCAGCATTCGCTGGGTGAGGATGGCGATGCTGAGGATCGCGGTGGCGCCGAGGCTGAGTTGGACACTGAGCAGGCCCTCGCGGGTCCAGTAGACGTCGCGCAGGTCGAGCAGCAGGGCGGCCTCGTCGAAGGTGAGGCCGATGCCGGCTCCCATCGGGATCGCCAACTGCTGCTCGAGCTCGTCGTTGTCGGTCAGCAGGGCGGTGGTGCCGGCGGCGAAGGCGATCAGGATGCCGGGCACGAAGTGATGGATGTGGCGGCCTCGGAAGTGGACATTGCGAAAAGGCCCCCAGCGGTCGCGGATCGCCCAGGTCGAGAGGCGGACGGTGGCGAAGGAGCCGAGGAAGCCGGCGAGCAGGTTGAAGAGGACGGTCTCGCTGCGCGGCGCCGCCACGTAGCCGCGGACCGCGACCGCGACGGTGTCTTTGGCCGCTTCCGCCGGCGCCAGGCCGAGCAGGTGCTCCTCGCTGCGCCGCTCGTGGGCGCGGCGGGCCAGTAAGCGGCCGAACTGGTCGACGATCACGGCACCGGCGCCGGCCATGGCGACGCCGGCGAGCCCTACCGTCGCCCGCTCCGAGCGCGCCCAGCCGAAGCGCGTGCGCGCCTTGGCCCTGCGCTTGATCCTTGTCGGCAGTCGTGGCACTCCCACGAGCCGAGCCTAGCGTGAGAGGACTACTTCTCCTCGCTGATGATCGTCTTCACCGCGGCGATGGTGCCGTCGGCGAGCTCGATCTCGACCATGAAGGTGCCGAGTTCGCGCAACGGCTGCTCGAGGAGCACTTTGCGTTTCTCGATCCGCAGGTCGCGGGCATCGCGCAGGGCGTCGACGATCTCCTTGGCGCCGACCGAGCCGAACAGCTTGCCGTCCTCGCCGGCACGCTGGTGGATCGTCAGCACGGTCTTGCCGAGCAGCCCGGCCGCCTCGGCTTCGCGCACGGCGCGCGCCGCCTCGGCGCGTTCGGCCGCCTCGAGTCGGCGCTGGGCCTGCTCGAGGGCTCCGGCGCTCGCCGGCTGGGCCAGCTTGCGCGGGATCAGGTAATTGCGAAGGTAGCCGGGGGCGACGTCGATCGGCTGACCGCGTTCGCCGAGGGACTCGACGTCCTCGAGCAGGATCGCCTGTGCCATCAGCGCTCTCCGACGTAGGGAAGCAGGGCGATCTCGCGCGCCCGCTTCACCGCTACCGAGAGCTGTCGCTGGTGGCGACGGGAAAGTCCGGTGACGCGGCGGCCGCGGGTCTTCCCCTTGTCGGAGAGAAAGCGCCGCAGCAGAGTCAGGTCCTTGTAGTCGACGACCTCGGAGTTGACCCGCGTGTACTTGCGCGGCCGGGCGCGATCGGCGCCTCGCCGGCCACGACGGTTGCTGCTGTCTGAGTTCTCTCGTGCTCGAGCCATTGCGACGGCGGATGGTACAGACCTGAGGGCGCCAGCTGCGTGGCGCCCTCGCTGCGGCTAGAACGGAATGTCGTCTTCGGAGCTGCCGCCGCCCGCCGGCGCGCTCTCGAAGTCGGAGGTGTCGGCGGGGACGTCGCTGCTCGGGCTGCTGAAGCCGCCGTTGCCATTGTCGCCACCGCCCTGGTCACCGCCACCGCCACCGCCCCCACCACCGGCGCCGTCGCGGGAGCCGAGGAACTGGACCGTGTTGGCGATGATCTGGACCGCCTGCCGTTTGCCGCCGTCTTTGGCGTCCCACTCGCGCCAGTCGAGGCGACCTTCGATCGCAACCGGTCGGCCCTTGGAGAGGTAGTTGGCGCAATTCTCGCCCTGCGCCCCCCAGACGGTGACGTCGAAGTAATTCGGCTTGTCGACCCACTGGCCTGACTGGCCGTCTTTGCGGCGGCTGTTGACCGCGACGCGAAGCTCGCATACCGAGGTTCCACCACCCGTGCTTCGCAGCTCAGGGTCCCGGGTCAGGTTCCCGGTGACGACCACTACGTTCACGTTCGAAGCTGCCAATGCACTCACTCCTCTGAAGTTGCTTGCTGAACTCCAGTCTAAGAGGGCCGGCGGCGCGACTCTCCCCGGTGGATGAGGCCTTCCCGCAAAGAGCGGGGGCGGGTGCTACTCGTCGTCTGAGTCGCCGCCGGAGTCGCCGCGGTCGTCGCGGGCTCCATGGGCGCTGCGCTCGCGGGGTCCCGGGGGGGCACTGTTAGCCGGCGGGACGATGACCGGAGCGTCGGCATCAACTTTGAAGATGCGGAAGCGCAGGACGCCGTCGGCGATCTTCAGGTTGTGGTCGAGCGAGTCGAGCAGGTCGCTGGCGGCCTCGAAGCGGAACCAGCGGTAGTCCGCCTCGGTCCGCTTGTTGATTTCGTAGGCCATCTTGCGCAGGCCCCAGTTGTTTTCCGTTTTAAGCGTGCCGGAGGCCTCGATCTGGCCGCGGGCGTCGCCGGCCAACCCCTCGCGTGCGGGGGCATCCAACTGGGGGTCCAGCATCAGGACCAGCTCGTATTCACGTGGGGCTGCCAAAACGGCGAGGGACTATAGCGGTGCGCTCAGTGCGGGGCGAACTCCATCGATCCGTCGCTCGGGACCGGCTCCGGGGCCGGTTCGGGAGGGGGGCCGACCGGAATCGAACCCGTGGGTTCGGGAGCGGGCGGCACCGGTGGCGGCGGCGGGGGAGGCGGTGTGGGCTTCTCGAGCTGCCGCGCACGGTCCGGACTGCGGTGCGGTTTGGCCTGGAGACGCCGCGTCGTCCCGATTACCGCGGTGGCCGCCTCGACACCGTGGGACGGCTTCGCCCTGACCCTCGGCCGCGGCGGCGTTGCCTTCCGAACGACGACTGGCGGCTCCTCCTCGTCCATCCGCACTACCCGCGGCAACCCGACGTCCGGCGCTAAAGGCGGCACCTCCGGCGCCTCGAACACCCCAGGCAAAACCCGCAACGCCACTATCGCGCCGACCACGACCGCCGCGACCTTGCCGACGCCCCTCCAGTGAACCCTGATGCCTCCCATTCCGGCTCAAGCCGGAACCGGGCGCCGTTCGCCCCCGTCTCCTAAGAGGCTCGGGCGCGAACGGCCGCGATGTCCTGCAACTGGTCGTCGACCCAGTCCCCCGGATTGCGGGAGAAGATGATCTGCTTCAGACCCTCCGACCACTCGCGCCGCTGCTCGGCCGGCATCGTCAGGGCCCGGTGGATCGCGTCGGCCTGCTGCTGGATGTCGAACGGGTTGACCGAGATCACGAAGTCCCAGAGCTCGTGGTGGGAGCCGGTGTTCTCGGAGAGCATCAGGACTCCACCCCTGGTGTTGACCGCCGGCGCCTCCTTGGCGACGAGATTCATCCCGTCGAAGATCGAGTTCACCATCAGCAGGTCGAAGTGCTTGTAGCGGGCCACCGCCTCGGGGAAGTTCTCGTAGATCTTCAGGTCGATCGGCATCCAGTCGGTGGTGCCGTGGCGGTGGTTGACGACGGCGACCAGGGCCTCGATCCGCTCCAGGTACTCGGCGTACTCGGGCACGTCCTGGCGCGAGGGCTGCAGGTGGGCGATGAAGGTGACCTCTTCGCGGAACTCCGGGTGCTGGGTGAGGAAGGTGTCGAAGGCGGTGAAGCCGCGCAGCACGTTCTTGGAGAGATCGGCGCGGTCGACGCGGATGATCAGGTGCTTGCGGCGCCGCTCCAGCACCTCGCGCTCGGCCTCGGCAACCTCCGGCGACTCCGCCGCTCGCCGCAGCCGCTCGGCGTCGATGCCCAGCGGGTAGGCGCGGGCGAGCGTGCGGCCGCCGCCGTGGCGCACCTCGCCGTTGGCGTAGTCGACCTCGGCTTCCAACAGTTCGTCGCAGCAGCGCAGGAAGTTGATGCAGTAGGCGACGGTGTGGAAACCGATGATGTCGTTGGCGAGCAGGCCGTCGAAGACGGCGTCGCGGATCCGCGTCGGCAGGACCCGCCAGCTGTCGGGCTGGGACCAGGGGATGTGGACGAAGTGGTGCAGGAAGACGTCGGGACGCTTTTCGCGGATCATTCGCGGCGCGGTGTAGAGGTGGTAGTCGTGCAGCATCACCAGCGGCTGCTCCTGACCCTCGATCTGGCGCAGCACCGCCTCGGCGATGTCGCGGTTGACCGCTTGGTAGCCGTAGTCCCAGGCGTCGAGCTCCTCTTGGCGGATGTCGGGCGCGTTGGAGAGGTCCCAGAGGTAGTGCTGGATGAACCAGAGGATCGGGTTGGCGATCACGTTGTAGAAGCGGTCGTAGGCCTGCGGATCGCTGCCAACCAGGCAGACGCGGTAGTCGATGCCGTCGATCGAGAGCTCGACGGCCCCGCCTTCCTCTTCGGAGACGACGACGTCCTCCTCGGTCATCGCCGAGGCGATCCAGAGGGCGTCGCGGTGGGAGACCAGACCGGAGAGGGCGGTGACAAGGCCGCCGCCGCCGCGGCGCACCGTGCGCTGGCCGTTCTCGTCGAGCTCGAACTGGGCCGGACCCCGGTTCGAGACGATGATCAGCGGCGAAGCGTCCACGCACGAGAGGTTAAGGGGTCAGGCCGCAAACCCGCGTGGCCTCAGTCAAGCCCCAGCCGGTGGTGTAAGAGATCGCCACGTCGTCGTCGTTGTGCCCGATCGCCAGCATCGCGGTGAAGCGAATCAAGGAAGGGTCGTCGAGGAACATCCCCACCAGGTCGGTGCGCCGGCCACGTCTGAATACGCAGCAGCTGCGCCGGCTTTCATAGAACTAAAACGAAACCGGGGAGGCGGCGATGAACCCGCCGCCTCCCCGGCCGTCGCAGCTATCCGCTGCTAGCCCTTTACTCGTCCCCATTACAAGCAGAGAAAGAACGGGTGCTAGCTAGCATCCGTTGGGCAAAACCTGGTTGAAGCGTCCCGGTTCGGGGCGTAGACCCCCGGGGACCATACAGGCCTTCCAGTTGGTGGTGCCGCCTTCCGTCCAGCCGATTCGGACGTTCACGCCACAGTGGTTCTGGGCGGACAGCAATTCTAAGCCGGTGAAGGTCCCGCCGCTGCAAGAAAAATTCAGCTCACTTCCGGTATAGGACGTTCCGGTCCAGACGCAAAATTTTCCACCGACGCAGGTTTCCGCTCGAGCGGATCCTTGCATCGAGAGCAGTAGGAATACCGCCGCCGCCGCTACCACCAGCACGGCCATGAATCGCCGGCTTTTTGGCCTAGGGAACTGACTTGTGTGATGCATCGCTTCCTCCTTGTCGTGACAACGGACTTTTCGCTGACCCGCCTACCTAGGAACCAGGCCAGCCTTTGCCACGAAGGATACTGAGTATTTAGCTCAGCACAAGTAAGTGCTACCACGGTCTCACCCGAGAGTCTCGTCCGACCTGGAGCTGCAGAGGTCGGTGAAGCGCTCGGCTGCTCGAGCCACCTGAAGCGCCTGACCCCTTGCTCAGGTATCGAGATCGGTCAGCAGACCGAGCCAGTCGCGCAGCAGCCGTGGCGAGAGGAACTCGCGGCGGGCGTGTTCCTTGCCGGCTCGTCCGAGCCGCTTGCCGAGCTCCGGGTCGGCAAGGATCTGCAGGCAGCGTTCGGCGCACTCCGATGGCGAGTTGACCAGGTAGCCGGTCTCGCCGTCCTCGATCTGCAGCGGGATGCCGCCGACGTTGCCGGCGACCGTCGGCCGCCCCTTCCAGAGCGCCTCGGTGACGGTTAGCCCGAAGCCCTCGCGGATCGACTTCTGCAGGCAGACGTCGGACTGTGACTGGAAGGCGTTGACCTCGATCGCGCCGACATTGTTGAGGTTGCTGAGGATCTTGATGTCGGCGTCGGCGTCGGCGTATTCAAAGGTTTTCTGGAAGTACTCGCGGCCCTCGGGGTCGTCGGAAGCCATCGAGCCGACCATCGCCAGCTGTGCCTCCGGGACCTGCTCGGTGATCTCGCGGTAGGCGTCGATGACGCCGATCGGGTCCTTCCAGGGGTCGAAGCGCGAGACCTGGGTGATCAGCGGTCGCTCGACGTCGATCCCGAACTGGCGACAGACGAAGGCCGCGTCCTCGGGGGAGAAGGCCATGTTCTTCGGCGAGAGCGGGTCGATTGCCGGCGGGATGATGTTGACGCCGGCGCGTGCCCCGTCCATCGCGGCGGGAACGTAAGTCGGCAGGTGCCAGACGCTGGCGTCATATTCTTCGATCATCGGCAGCAGCCGCTCGATCGGCGCTGGATTCGGCGTCGAAAGATCGATGTGGCAGCGCCAGATCCAGCGCTTGCCCTTCTCCTTGGCGCCACGATGCAGGCCGATCGGCTGCGGGTCGTGGACGATCACCGCGTCCCATTCGCCCTGCAGCCCCTCGGCGTTGATCTGGTTGATCTCGTCGAAGACCTTCCACTGCTCGTCGCTCAAGGTCTCCTCGGCGCCCTGCAGCGAGTTGTGGAGGAGCTTGGTCGCGTTGAAGAACTCCTCCTTGCCGAAGATCACGTGCCAGTGGGCGTCGAGGCCGACGTCCCTCATCAGCGGCACGATCGTGTAGAGGATCTCGGAGACGCCGCCGCCGAACGCGGTGGCGCTGACGTGCAGAACGCGCTTGCCTTTCAGCGGCTCGGCGAGCTCGCGAATGCGCTCAGTCGTCTCCTTGCCGACGATGTGGGTGTAGTCGGTGAGGGACTTCTGTCCAAGGGCGACTTCCTGAAGCAAGGCCGGAGTTCTACACGGCCGGGCGACACGGTGTCGGTCAGCCTCTCGGGACCGAGTCTGGTCGGCGGCCGAGAGTGACCTCGACCTCGTCCCGATCACCGTCGCGCAGGACCGTCACCGTCACTTTGTCACCGGGTTGATAGGTCGCGATCAGGCGCGCCAGATCGGCCGGTCCAACGACGGGACGGCCTTCGACTTCGAGGATCACGTCGCCGCCGGTGCTGTATTCGCCGGCCTGGAATTTGAGCTCTTCATCGCCGCCCTCGAGCCCCGCCTTCTCGGCCGGGCCGCCGGGGACGATGCTGGCCAGGAGGCCGCCGAACTTCGTGTCGAGCCCGAGTTTGGCCGCCAACTGCGGGTAGAGCGCCTGGCTGGAGACGCCGATGTAGGCGTATTCAGCGCTCCCGTCGGCCTCGAGCTGGGCCACCGAGCGCTTGATCGAGGAGATCGGGACGGCGAAGCCAACGCCGTCGTTGGCCCCGGAGCTGGTCTCGATCTGCTGGTTGATGCCGACCACGCGGGCGCCGGCGTCGAGCAGCGGCCCGCCCGAGTTGCCCGGGTTGATCGAGGCGTCGGTCTGGATCGCGCCCTCGATCTGGAACTGGGTCAGCGAGCGCACCGAGCGGTCGGTGGCCGAGATCACACCCACCGAGAGCGACTGCTGCTCGCCGAAGGGGCTGCCGATCGCCGCCACCGGCTGGCCGACTTGAAGGTCGCTGTCGTCGCCGAGCTCGAGCGGATGCAGGGGAACTCCGTCTGGGTCGACCTTCAACAGGGCGACGTCGGCGAACGGGTCGAAGCCGAGAATTTCCGCCGGCACCACGTTGCGGTCGGGGAACTCGACGAAGACTTCGTCAGCGGGCCTGCGGGTGCCGGTTCCTTCTTCGGTGACGACGTGGGCGTTGGTGACGATCTCGCCGTCGTCGTTGAGGACGAAGCCGGAGCCCTCGGCGGCGCCGCCGGCGCCGGGGAAGATCGAACGGATCGTGACCACGCCGGGCGAGGCCTTGCGGTAGACCGAGGCTGCATCGAAGCCGGTGGCGGCGGTCTCGACGATCACCTGAGCCGGCACTTCCTCCGCCTGCGCAGTCTGGCCGCCGGAGTCCGAGCTCTCTCCACCCGAGCCGCAACCGGCCAGCAGCGCTAGGCAGAGCAGCAGCGCCGCGAGCGCTGCCCCTCGCCTCACGTGGCAGCCCTGGTGCCCGCCCGCGGCTCCGCCGCTGCCAGGGCTTCCTGGCGGGCGGGAGGCAGGTCGAGCGTGAAGGCGGTGAAGCGGCGGCTGGAGCTAATCGTGATCCGGCCCTGCATCCGCTGTGCCAGCTCGCTGGCGATCGCCAGGCCGAGTCCGGAGCCGCCGGCGGAGTCCGCCGTGTAGAAGCGCTCGAAAATTCGGTTCTGGACGCGCTGGGGGATGCCTTCTCCCTCGTCGGAGACGGTCAGCTCGGCGCGGCGGTTTGCGGAGTAGGTGGTCACGGTTACCTCGGTGCCCTCGGGAGTGTGGGTAAGGGCGTTGTCAAGCAGGATACGGATGATCTGTCGCACGCGATCAGGGTCGCCCCGGGCGATCACCGAGCGCTCGGGGGTGCGCAGCTCCAGGCGGGACCCGCGCAGTCCAGCGCGCGCGCTGAACTCCTTGGTGACCTCCCGCGCGAGGCCGCTGAGGTCGACGGATCGGGCCCGCATCACCATCGCTCCGGCGTCGAGTTGAGAGAGGTCAAGGAGATCGGCGGTGAGCTTGGTCAGGCGCTCGATCTGCTGGCGCATGGTGCGCACGAACTCGGCCCGCTCCTCCGGGCTGGGGTTCTCCTCGTCCAGCAGCTCGACGAAGCCGCCGAGGCTGAAGATCGGCGTCCGCAGCTCGTGCGAGGCGTTGGCGATGAACTGCTTGCGGGCGCTGTCGAGCTCAGCCAGACGGCGCTGCATCTCGTTGAAGGTGCGGGCCAGCGGTGCCAGCTGACCGACTGAGGCGACCGGGATCGTCGTTTCGAAGTTGCCGTCGGCGACTTTGTTCGCCGCCTCTTGCAGGCGCCGAACGTTGCCGACCGTCGTCTGCGCGTAGTAGACGCCGAGCAAGGTCGCGATCGCCGTCGCGATCAGACCGCCGATGACGATCTGCAGCTTCACCGAGGAGAGGCCGCTGGCGCCGCCGGCGATCGTCACCGTGTAGAGATAGATGACGACGACGGTTCCGAGGCAGATGCCGACCGCCGTGACCGTGATCCGGCTGCCCAGGGTCGTCAACCGCAGCCGGCCCACGGCTACTCCTTGAAGCGGTAGCCGACCCCGCGCACCGTGAAAAGGAACTCCGGCTGCTTGGGGTCCTGCTCGAGCTTCTCCCGCAGGTGGCGAATGTGGACGTCGACCGTGCGGGGGTCGCGGTACTCGGAGTCGCCCCAGACGTGCTCGAGCAGCGTCTCGCGGGTCAGCACGCGGCCGGGCGAGCGGGCGAGGGCGCCGAGGATCTCGAACTCGACGTAGGTGACGCCGACCTCCTCCTCGCGCAGCGTCACCATCCGCCGGTCGAAGTCGATCGTCAGCTCGCCGCAGTCGATCGCGCCTTCGTCGCCCTGCTCGGGCCCACCCATCCGCGAGCGCCGCAGCGCTGCTTTGACGCGGCTGCGGAACTCGCGCATCGAGAACGGCTTGGT
>JAENWU010000133.1 GCA_016649905.1 Thermoleophilia bacterium | reverse complement strand
GTCAGCGCCTCGGCGTAGCGCTTGGCCTCGTCGTAGACACCGCGCGGGCCGATCGGGTTGACGTGGCCCCAGTAGTCCTCCTGCTGAGGGTGGACCTGCGGGTCGCCGTAGACCTCGCTGGTCGAGGCGATCAGGAAGCGGGCGCGCTTGAACTTGGCGACGCCGAGCATGTGGTGGGTGCCGTGGGAGCCGACCTTGAGCGTGTGCAGCGGCAGCCGCAGGTAGTCGATCGGGCTCGCCGGCGAGGCCAGGTGGTAGACGAAGTCGACGTCCTCGGGGATCTCGACGAAGTGGGTGATGTCGACGTTGCGGAAGTCGAACGCGTCATCGCGGATGTGGTCGATGTTCTCCAGCGACCCCGTCTCGAGGTTGTCGATGCAGATCACCCGGTGCCCCTTGCCGAGCAGGTGCTCGCAGAGGTGTGAACCAAGGAAGCCGGCGCCGCCGGTGACCACGCAGGTGCTCATCGCCAACGATGCTACCGGGGATTGCAGTGGGCGCGCTCCGGCGCAGATCCGTGCAATTTCCGTGAATCTCGGCGCAGTCATCGCCTGGGAAGGGGGAGAGACGACGCACAAACCGGACTTTCCATGACATGTTTTGGTGCAGCAAAGTGAACCGGCCAGGGGGAGCCGAGTAGTGAGTGAGAGTTGTCGGGAGGAGAATGGCGCCGCCCGGGCGCCAACCGACGCGGCGGCGCGCAAGCGGGCCGCGGTCGAGACCTACGCGCACCACGAGAAGACGCTGCGGCGGACGGCGCGGCGCTACTCCCTCTGTGCCGACGACGCCGACGACGCCCTGCAGCGGGCGCTGGAGATCCTGCTCCGCAAAGCTCCGACGACCGACCCCAGGGAACTGATCCGCTGGACCCAGACCGTCGTCAAGCACGAGGCGCTGGCGATCCGCCGCGACCGCGAGCGAATCCTCAGCGGCCCGGCCGCCGCCCCCAGCGAAGACGGGGAGATCGACTGGATCGCGTTGATCCCCTCCCCGGGTGCCGGCCCGGCCGAGCGGGCCGAGCGCCGCGAGGCGATCGCCCGCAGCCGCGAGGCACTGCAGACGCTGAAGCCCCAGGAGCTGCGAGCCCTCAGCCTGCTCGCCGAGGGCTACTCCTACCGTGAGATCGGCGAGATCACCGGTTACTCGCAGACCAAAATCAACCGCTGCCTCGCCGAGGGCCGTGAGCGCTTCCGCAGCCTGCTCGCCCGCAGCGAGGACGGGCGTCGCTGCACCGAGCTGGGGCCGCTGCTCTCGGCCTTCTGCGACGGCGAAGCAAGCACCGAGGAGACGGCGCAGCTGCGCGAGCACCTGCGGGCCTGCTCCTACTGTCGCGCGACCCTGCGTGCCTACCGCGCCGTGCCGGCCGCGGCGGCGGCGCTGGCGCCGACCCTGCCGCTGCACCGCTCGCTGTTCGAGCGCGCCCACGACGCCCTGGTCGGCGTCGCCACCCGCTTCAACGGCGGTAGCGGCGACTCGGCGATCTCCCAGGTCGCCGCCGCGGGCGGCTCGCGCGGCGCCGGCATGGCTGCGCTGGCAAAGGTGCTGGCGGTCTGCGCCGGCACCGTCGGCGGCGCCGCAGCCTGCGCCGCGACCGGCGTCATCCCAGCGCCGCTGGCACTCGACTCCGGCCGGGCGGAGCCGGCCCTTGAGCGGCGCGCAGAACCAGAGGCGAACGCGCAGGCGGCCGCAGAGACCGGCCCCGACTACGAACCCGAAGTCGCTCCGCCGCCGACCGCTCCGCCGACCGAAAAGCGGGAACCCAAGCCGGATCCCGAACCCGAGCCCGAGCCACCCGCCGCCCCCGCTGCTTCCGGTGGCGCGGTCGAATACACGCCACCGGCGCCACCACCAGTCGCCCCGACGGCCAGCACGAGCGGCGCAGGCAGCTCAGGCGGGGGCGGCGCCGCCGGGGAGTTCGGGCCATGAACCGTGCCTTCCCCAGGGTCGGCAGCGCGCTCGCGACCTTCGCCGTGGCCCTTGCGATGGCCCCCTCCGGCGCCGTCGCGGACCCCAACGACGACGCCCAGATCCCGGTCCAGGAGCGACCGCGCCTGGTCGGCCTCGAGCTGAGCGGGGGCGAGGGCGTCTGGCGGGCCGAAAACAGGTTCAATCTCAGCTGGAAGTTCGACGCCAGTACGCCGAAAAGCGCGGTCACAGCCGTCCACTACCGGGTGCTCGACTCGAACCTGAACGACGTCTTCCCCCCGGTCGAACTGGCCGGCTCCCCGGAATCCGTGCTGGGCGTCCGTCTGCCGGCCCCACCCGGAGGGACGCTCGCGATCCCCGGCCAGTACACGGCGCGAGTCTGGGCGAGGGGCGTCAGCGACGGTCCGGTCTCGGTGGTGACGCTGCGCTTCGACGATCGACCGCCCGCCGAGGCGGCCCCGCGCCTCCCGACCGGCTGGATCCGCGGCGACGTCGAACCGGTCCTGCAGATCGCCCACCCGCAGGGGCCGCAGCCGCTCTCCGGCATCCGTGGCTATGCCGTGTCGGTGCGAGCGGGATCGGCGGCGCCGCCCTGTGCGGGCCCAGAACGCTGCAGCGAAGTGGAGACCGACCTGCACGCCGGGATCGGCGGCGACACACTGGGCCTGGGGCTGCTGGCCGAGGGCGCCCACGTCGTCAGCGTCGTCGCCGTCTCGAACTCGGGAATGCGATCGCAGCGAGCCGAAAGCGCCGAGCTCCGGATCGATTCCACCCGCCCCGACCTCTTCCTCGGCGGCAGCGACGGCGGCTGGTCCAACCAACCCGTCCGCGTCATCGCCACGGCAACCGACGCGCTCTCCGGCATGGCGGCCTCCGGCCCGACCGGCCCGCGGACGGGGATCGCGGTCGACGATGGCCCGAGAACGGTCGCCCAGGGAAATGAGGTGACGGCGATAGTTGCCGGCAGCGGCATCCACACCGTCGCCGCCAGCGCCCGCGACGCGGCCGGCAACGTGCGCGGCGAGGACGGCGCCTCGCCGCCGCTGACCGCCGTCGTGCGGATCGACGAAGTGCCGCCATCGATCTCCTTTGCCCGCAATGAGGACCCAGGCGAACCTGAGCTCCTGGAAGCGACGGTAAGCGACGGCCTTTCAGGGACGGACATCAGCCGCGGCTCGATCGCGGTTCGACCGCTTGGCTCGGGACGGCCGTTCGAGCCGCTCGCTACGAGTTTCTCCGACGGGCGGCTGTTCGCGCGCTGGGACTCGGACTCCTACCCCAAGGGCAGCTACGAGTTCAGGGCGACGGGCTTCGACGTCGCCGGCAACGCCGCCAGCTCGACGCTGCGCGCCCACGGCGCCAGCATGATCCTGGCCAACCCGGTCAAGGTGCCGGTGGCGATCCACTTCGGCTTTGGCGGCAGGCGACTGGTCTGGCATCGCTGCGCGCGCGTCGGCGAGGGCAGGCGCTGTCACCGCGAGGTGATCGAGTCCTTCTCCCGGCGGCCGCAGGAGCGAGTCGTTCCCTACGGCCAGGGCCTGTCGGTGGGCGGTCGCCTGGTCTCCGCATCAGGGGCGCCTCTGGCCGGCTACGCCGTCGACCTGGTCGAGAGCTTCGATGCCGGCGCCACCATCCGTCCCCGTACGACCAGCGTCACCACCGACGCCGAGGGGGTCTTCCTCGCCCGTCTCGCCTCCGGCCCCGGCCGGCGAGTCGAAGCCCGCTTCGGCGGCAACCGGATCCTCACCCGTGCCGCCAGCCGAGACCTGCGGCTTGGGGTGCTGACGTCGGTGCGCCTGCGCGCCTCCACCGCGACTGCGGCAATTGGCGGCGACCCGGTCGTCTTCAGCGGCAGGGTCGGCAACTTCGGCGCCGCGATCCCCTCCTTCGGCCGGCCGGTCCAACTGCAGTTCCGCCTTCCCGGCTCCTCCTGGACCGAGTTCCGCACCGTCCAGACCGACGCCGAGGGCCGCTTCCGCTACCCCTACTCCTTCAGCGACGACGACAGCCGCGGCGTCCGCTTCCTCTTCCGCGCCTACGCCCCGCCGCAGCCGAGCTGGCCCTACGAGCCCGCCGCCTCGAGGCCGGTCGCGGTCACGGGCTACTAGCCCAAAACGACGACCGCCCCGGAGATCCGGGGCGGTCGGTACTGCGGCGATGCGTAAAGCGGTCTAGCGGAGCGCCGAAATCTGATCGGTGACTTGATCCACGAGCCCCTGTGCACGGCCGGTCTGCTCGTCGATCGCGCGGCGGACGCGCTGCTCGACCTCGTTGCGGTTGCGCTTCAGCGTGGTCTCAACCGTGCGCTGGTGCTTGCGGGCTTCGCGCTCGACCCGGTTGCGGGTCTTGCGGGCCTCGGTGGCGGCCTTGCGGCGGGCGCTGGTGCCACGACGCTCGGTCCGTTGCAGCGATTTGCGGATCTGGGTGCGGTACGACTTGAGCTGTTTCTCGGCGCTGCTGCGGCCGGTCCAAGGTTCAACCAGGTCGGAGACGCGGTCGCTGACGCTGAGGACGACGCCGACCGGCAGGTCGACAGCGGACTCGGCGACGGTGAGGACCTGATTCTTCTCTGCAACGGCGGTCTTCGTCGCGGCGCGTTTACCTGCTTTGGCGCTGGCGCTCGCCGATTTTTTAGCTTCGGTGGTGGCGCGTTTGGCTTGCGTTTTGGGTTTGCTGCTTTTGGTCTGAGTTGCCATGAAGTGGTGAAATCCCTTCGAGTTCTCGTTTGGCTTGCCTCGGGCGTTTCCGAGTCTAGCGAACATATGTTCCACGAACACACGTTCTTAAACTCCTTCCCTGAAGCGGTTACACCTAGGCGCAAATGAGGCGGGTCAGGCGCCCTGGGCGGCGCGCACGGTCGCCAACCCGGCCTCGCCGCTGGCGGCGGCGATCGGGTAGCGAGCATCAAGATCAAGCGGCGCCTGCTCAAGGGGTAGGTCGCCGATGGCGACGGTGCCACCGGCCTCACGCACGAACAGCTGCGCCGCGGCGGCGTCAACCGAGCGGCAGCGGCGCAGGCTCAGCATCGCGTCGAAGCGGCCGGCACCAACGTAAGCGGCGGTGATCGCGATCGAGCCAATAACGCGGAGGCGGTAGACCTTGCCCTCCAGCGCCCGCAACGGCGCCTGGGCCCACTGCGGCTCTGCCGACTCGAGGCCGACCACCTCCAGGCGCTCGCCCTCGGCGGCGACCCGGGCCGGCGTCTCGCCGATCCGCGCGCCCTTGCCGAGGCGTGCCGTGAACTCCTCGTCGGCGCCGAAATCATGGACGAAGCCGAACTCGACGTCTGCCATCGAGGAGCCGGAGGCGACCGCGATGCTGAGACTGTGGGAGGGGATCGTGCGGCGGGCGTTGAGTGAGCCGTCGATCGGGTCGATCACGACCCGAGTCTCGCCGCCGGAGCCGAAGACGACCTCGCCCCGCTCCTCGGAAACGGCGATGAATGAGGCGCCCTGCGCCGCCAGCTGCTCGAGCTCGGCGAAGACCGCGTCCTCGCACTGGCGGTCGATCACCAGCGTGTGGTCGCCGCCCTCCCCGATCCCCTCATAGACGGTGCGCTCCTCGCTGCTCGGGGTCGCCGCGTAGATCGCCCGCTGGGCGGCGACGATGCGGCGGCAGATTCCCAGCCAGTCTGCGGAGAAAACGTCCATCGGCCGGACTCTACGGCGCGCTAGCGTTGGGCGATGCGCGAGGTGCGTTCAACGGCGGAGCAGACGGCACTCGAGCGGGTCGCCGCACACGGCGACGGGCCGCTGCTGATCGTCGGCGGGGCTGGCACCGGCAAGACCGAGCTGCTGGCCCGTCGCCTCGCCAACCTCGCCGCCACCGATGGCCCCGAGCGGGTGTTGACGATCGGCTCGACCAAGGCCACCGCGCGGCGCCTGCGCGAACGCTCGGAGGCGCTGCTGCAGGGCCCCTTCGAGGAGCTCTGGATCGGCAGTTGGGACAGCATCGGCGAGCGGCTGCTGCGCGAGCACTCCGAGGCGGCGGGGCTGGAACCCTTCTTCGACGTGCTGGGCCCGGCCGAGCGGCTGGCGATGCTGCTCGACCGGCTCGACCAGCTGCCGCTGCGCCGGCACGAGATCCGCGGCAACCCGGCCGGGTTGCTGGCCCGGTTGCTGGCCCGGATCGACGCGCTCAAGGCCGACGCGATCGGGGCGACCTCGCTCGAGCGCCGCGCCCGCGAGGCCGAAGCTGCCGCGACCGGCGAGGCCGAACGCGAGGCGGCCCGGCGCGAGCTCGAGTTCGCCGAGTTCTTCAGTACCCACGACCGCATCCTCGCCGAGGCCGGCAGCCTCGACCGCGGCGACGTCTTTCTCGCCCTCGAGTGCCTGCTGGTCGAGCGCCCTGACGTTCGCGCCCAGCTCGCCGAGCGCTTCCGCCACCTGATGGTCGACGAGCTCGAGGAGGCGACGGCGGCGCAGCGGACGCTGCTCGAATCGCTCGCCACCGACAACCCCAACCAGGTCTTCGCGCTGGAGGACGAGAGCGGCGCCGAGCTCTGGTTCCGCGACCTCCATCCCGCCGGCGAGGTCGTCGTCCTCGAGCACCGCTTCCGCGAGCCCAAGCTCGGCTTCTGGAGCTGCGACAACGAGCGTGCCCAGGCGCAGGCGGTGGCGCGGGCGGCCGAGCAGCTGGTCGCCAGCGGCGCCGCGCCGGAGCAGATCTGCGTCCTCTTCGCCGACCCGGCGACGCAGGGCGGCGCCGTCGCCGCCGCGATGGAGGAGCGCGGTATCCCCTTCCATCTCACCGGCGCCACCGCCCTCTTCCAGCGGCCCGAGGTGCGCGACGCGATCGCCTGGCTGCGCGTGCTCGCCGACCCCGACGACTCCGCCGCGGCGGCGCGGGCGCTGACCCGGCCGCCGATCGAGCTGCGCTCGGGCGACCTGGCGCGGCTGACGACGATCTCCCGCCGCCGCAAGCTCGACCTCGTCGCCGGCTGCGAAGCGGCGCTGGAAAGCCCCCAGTTCCAGCCCGAGGCGCGCGAGCGCTTCCAGGCTTTCCTGAAGCTCTACAACGCCGCCTCGGCGGCGTTGGAGGAGCGCCGCGCCGACGTCTTCGTGCGGCGGTTGATCGAGCGGGTCGGGCTGCGGCGCCAGCGCCTCTTCGCCGCCCAGCCGGAGGTCGCCGAGCGCCTGCTCGGGCTCTCGCGGC
>JAENWU010000059.1 GCA_016649905.1 Thermoleophilia bacterium | reverse complement strand
GGCGCACCGCCGAACCCGACCCGCCCCGGTTACCCGTGGCTGACCCTGCCAATCGGCTACGCCGCCGAAACGCGCCGGGCGATCAACACCCAGGTCGTCGCTCCTCCCTACCAGGAGCGTGACCTGATCGGGATCGGCTACGTGATCGAGCAGGGCATGCTCGCCAAAGGCACGCAGCTGCGCAAACCGGTCAGCGAGGTCAACCCGAGCATGTACCGCTGTGCCAAGACGGTGCCGGCTCCGGCCTACGCCGAGCGCGGTGGCTGCAATGCCGACTACGAAAGCACGCTGGCGCTCGCCGGCGGCACGGTTCCGGACCTGCCCTTCTCGCTGGAGACCGAATCGGTCAGTCACGGGTAACCGGGGCGGGTCGGGTTCGGCGGTGCGCCGAGCAGCGCGATGAAGTCGTCGCTGGTATCGCCCGGCGTGTTGTTCTGGAACATTAGGTCCAGACCTTTGCGGGTGATTTCCTTGCCTTTGACGAGGTTTTCGCGGTATTCGATCGAGTCGGCCGAGTTCGGCGCGAGGTCGATTGCGTCGGCTTCGAGGTGAGGGCCGTGGCCGTACTTGAGCGCCTCGTGCGCTTCGGCCTCGTTCGCCAGGACCTCTTCGTGGATCGAGTGGATCGGAGCGTCGGGCCCGAGTCGTTCGTAGTAGCGGGTGACATCCCGTTTCGCCTCGTAGGCGAAGATGCTGGGGGGCGTGCTGCCGCCGCTGATGTTCGGGCGAGAGACCAGGATCGCACCGGCGTCTTCGAGGATCTGCTTCGCCTCGAACGTTTCCGGCGTCGTGTTCGTGTAGCCGATCCGCTTGCCTTTGACGTATTTGAGATCGAGCGCCGACAGGTAGTCGGGAATCGGGTCGGGCAGCGGCGGGACGATGTAGTCGTCGTCGACGCCGGGTCCCCAGATGCCGCTGTAGTCGTTGAGCGGGTCGGGGCCGGCGGTCGCGGTCAGGTTCAGGGCCGCGTCGGCCATCGTCCGCTCCATCGGGCCGGCCGTGTCCTGCGAGGCCGCGATCGGGGCGATTCCGTAGCCGGGCACGAGGCCGAGTGTCGGGGTCAGGCCGATCAAGCCCTGGGCGCCCGAGGGCGAGGTGATCGAGCCGCCGGTCGAGGTACCGATCGTCAACATCGAGAGCGCCGCGGCGCCGGAGGCGCCGGAGCCGGAGGAGGATCCGCCCGGGCCCTGGTCGGCGTCGACGGCATTGATCACCTGGCCGGTGAGGTTGCTGAAGCCGGACGGTTCGTTGGCGAAGTAGTGGGCGAACTCGGAGAGGCCGAGCTTGCCGAGGATCACGACGCCGCTTTCACGCAGCTTCTTGGCCACGCCGGAGTCGGTCGCGGGGTAGGAGTCGCGCAGCGAGAAGTTGCCCGCCGAGGTGTACATGCCTTTGACGTCGATCAGGTCCTTGAGCAGGATCGGCAAGCCCATCGCGGGGCCGAGAGTTTTCCCTTCCGCCCGGAGTTCGTCCGTCTTCTGCGCTTCCTTCAGCGCTTCTTTGTTGAACTGGGCGACCGCGTTCAGTCCCGGTCCCTGCTGGTTCAGCGCGAGAATCCGGTCGATGTAGGCCTGGGTCAGCTCGACCGAGGTCAGTTCGCCTTTGTCCATCATCTCGATCGCCGTCGGACCGTCGAGGGTCTCCAGGTCGAGGATGGGGGCGGCCGAGGCCGAACCGGCGGTTGCGAGGACGAGGAAGGTGAGGGCGAGGGCCGCGCAGGCAAGCACGCGTCGCACGACCGAGGGGACGAGAGAGCTCAAGGACAGACTCCGATGTTGGGGGATTGGGGACCGTCTGGGAGGGGAAACAGCCGGGTTTCCCAGACCGCAGGCACGCTAGTTCCGGGCAGCCGCGTGGGCAATGGACCGGCGGTAGCGCGTTCTCGAAGTGCCCATGGACCGTCGGTCCAGGTTCCGGCAAGGGGCTGATTGAGTGGCGTAAGGACCATTTACCTTGCAATTTGAAAGTACAGCCTTAGAATTACAAGGATGATCCAGAGAAGAATCGCGGCCGGCCTGGAGAGGCTTCTGACCCAGTCCGCGGCCGTCGTGCTAACCGGCCCGCGTCAGGTCGGCAAGACGACGCTGGCGCTGGACCTCGCAAGGGACCGCCCGTCGACCTACCTCGACCTCGAGTCCGAGGCCGACCGCGCCCGCCTTGCCGACCCCGAGCTCTACTTCAACGACCACGCGCAGGAGCTCCTGATCCTCGACGAGATCCAACGCACTCCCGGCATCTTCGAGTCCCTGCGAGGGACGATCGACCGCGGCAGGCGCGAGGGCAGGGGGACGGGCCGCTTCCTCCTGCTCGGCTCGGCCGCGATCGACCTGCTCGCGCAGAGCAGCGAGACGCTGGCCGGGCGCGTCGCCTTCGCCGAGCTGGCTCCCCTCGACCCCACCGAGGTCGGCCGCGAGCATCTTGACCGGCTTTGGGTCCGCGGCGGCTTCCCCGAGAGCTTCCTGGCCGCGGACGCCGATGCGAGCCTGCGCTGGCGGCGCGACTTCATCCGCACCTACCTCGAGCGCGACATACCCCAGCTCGGACCCCGGATCCCGGCGGAGACCCTGCGCCGGTTCTGGACGATGCTCGCCCATCAGCAGGGCGGCCTCCTCAACGCCGCGCAGATCGCCAGCGGGCTCGGCGTCAGCGGCGTCACCGTCAACGCCTACCTCGACCTGATGGTCGACTTGCTCCTGGTTCGGCGGCTACCCCCCCGTCTCACGAACGCCGGCAAGCGGCTGGTGCGCTCACCCAAGGTCTACGTCCGCGACAGCGGCCTGACCCATGCCCTGCTCGGGCTCACCGACAAAGAGGCCGTGCTCGGCCACCCCGTGGCCGGTGCCAGCTGGGAGGGGATGGCGATCGAGAGCCTGGCCGGCGTCGCCGGCGACCGAGCCGAGGCGAGCTTCTACCGGACCAGCGGCGGCGCCGAGGTCGACCTCGTGCTCACCTGGCCCGACGGTCGCGAGTGGGCGATCGAGGTCAAGCGCTCCCTCGCCCCCAAGGTCACCCGAGGCATGCGCTCCTCACTCGAAGACATCGAACCGGAGCGCAGTTTCGTCGTCTATCCCGGCACCGAGCGCTTCCCGCTGGCGGAGGCGATCGAGGCGATCGACCTCGTCGGGCTCTGCGACGAGGTAGCCGCGGGTTGATCCGAGACGGGATCGAAGGCAGTGCGCCCGACTGGATTCGAACCAGTGACCTTCGGTTTCGTAGGCTGACAGTTAGCGGCGGGCTAGAGCGGTTTGCGGCGGTTCTGTGACCGGGATGCGACCCGAAGCGGACTAGCCGACCTTGGCAGCCGCCCAATCAACGGCCCGAGCTGCCCAGCGCACCGCTTCGTCCGGAGCAACCGATTCGGGATTGGCCAGGCCATATCGGATGGCGACGGCATAGGGCGTCAGCCGATCCGCCTCGGCCAAATCAGGCGGGACCGGATGGCCCACGTCTTCGCAGAGCTGCATCAAGAGCGTGAGGTTGTGCGTGAAGGGGAACTCGTCGTCCTGGGTCGCAAGAACAGCCTTGAGCGACTTCTCGACGGCCTGCTGTGCCGAGAACCCGGTTTTGGATGCTGACACGCCCTCCGCGTCGCGCAACGCATTTGCAGCAGCCAGGTCTTCCCGAGCCAAGCCGAGCATCTGCTTCGCAAGGTCGGCCTGGCTCGACATCAACCAGCCATGACGCGACCGTGGGAGATCGCCGCATGAACGACGCTTCCCCGGACGCCGCTCCATTCCTCTGCGTATCTCTGACCGACGACCACCACGTCGACCGGAATCCGAAGGTCCCTCAGCTCGCGCAACAGCCGCACCGACTCACCGGCCTCGTCCTGAACCTCTGGCTCAACGACTAAGAAGTCCACGTCGCTGCGGGGGTCCGCTTCCCCTCGCGCGTGAGATCCAAACAGAATCACCCGCGAATTCGGGGCGGCCGCAACAAGACGCCGCCCCGCCTCGGTGATCAAATTCTCGTCGATCGACATAGCGAGGATGGTAGACGCCAGTTCGGAACGTCGATCGCGCTGAGGCACCGTCCCAGTACCCATCGCGTTCCGCGCGATCCGCCGAACCAGCATCTAGCCTGTTCCTATGGAGGCTGGAGCCACCAAGCCGAATGATCCCCCTTACAGGCTAGTTCTCACCGGCGAGGGAATCAGCATCGATCGCAACCTTGACGCGGAGACGGCACTAGCAGTAGTTGAGCTCGCGATCGGAGGGGGCGGCGTCGAGCCCAAGTCTTCTCGATCCAGTTCCAAGGCCAAGAAAGATTCGCGGAAACGGAAATCCCCATCTTCTGACGGCGGTAAACCTCGGAAACCGCGTCGGCGTGGTACTTCATCGCCAAGGATCGTGCGTGACCTAAGTCTGCGCCCCAACGGGAAGCAGTCGTTTATGGAGTTCGCCGAGGAAAAGCAGCCGCGCAATCACTTCGAGAAGCAAGCGGTAACTATTTACTGGCTGGCCAAGACTCTCGAAATGCAGGATGGGATAACGATTGACCACGTGAACACCTGTTATGTCGGTGCCAAGTGGAAACGGCCAGCAAACTTCGAGAACAACCTACAGCTGACGGCCACCCGGAAAGGCTGGATTGACACCAGCGACGGATCCAACATTCAAATCACGGTTCCTGGCGAAGACCTCGTAGTCCACGACTTGCCGGTCAAATCAGACTGACGGCGAGTCCTAGATCCCTAGATCGTCCGAGATCCAGCTGCTGAGTTCTTTCTGGATCGATTCTGGATCGTCGAAATCGACGCCCCGATAGATATGCCCAACGAAGTCCGTCGGCATGTCGGGAGTATCGCGATCCTTAAGAAGCACGACCCTTCGTCCGGTCATAAGCATTGCACCGACCTCGATCTGAAGATTGTCGTTGAACTCCTCGCCAAATCGGGTCTCAAATAGACCAATCCCATACTTGCATGCCCACATATGAGCAGCGATGTTCCCAAACAGCTCGTCGTCGGCTTGGCGGTCTGACGCAAGGTGCATGTGCAGACCTCGCTCCCCAAGGGTGGCCCGAGCCGCCGCAATAACTCCCTGCACGGGATCCGGGAGATCGCTCTCCTTCTCGTCTTTCGGGAAGCGAGTCATACAAAAGACATTCCCATCGAATGGGAATCGCCCGAGCAGCCGCCCGATCGGCGTTGCCCATCGAACTGGGGCCAACTCCGGAGGAATGAGTGGGTGTTGGGCCTGCTGCAACTCCGCGCTACCAACGAGTGCGATCTCGATCTCGACGGCATCAGGATCAAGGCCCTCCATAAGCTTTGATGCAAGTCCTCGACCCTGGGGCGTCAGGGACCAAGCTTTTCCAGTTCTGCGACGAACGACCGTGCCTTGCAATTTGAGGTTGGCCAAGACCTGACTGACGTTTCCGGGTCGCGGCAGCCTGAGCAGCTCAAACATGTCGGCTAGCTGCCCAGGGCTGAACCAGCCGTCGCCAAGCCTGCTGCCTACGATCGCTCCGATGACAAGTACTCGATCCTGCTGCCTAGGCAACCGCTGGATCGTGAGTCCGATTGAGGTGTCTATGACTCCTCCGCCAACCTCTTCACGATCTCAGCCGCTTTCGAAAAGCCGATTGCGTTCATCTTGATCTCTCGCTTGCCACCGGAGCCACGGAATCTGAGTCCGTCGCCGTCGAGTGCGCTGATGGCCTTTGAGACATTAGTGTCGTGAACCCCTCGGTCGTGGATGACTTCGATGGCGAGCTTGGTTGGCGTCCATTCCTCAAGTCCCACAGCTTGGCGCCCCGCGACAAGGAGATAAGTTACTTCTTGCTGAGCAAATTTCTTGGTCGCATCTAGGGCAGAGCGCTTGGCAGTGACGTGGACACCATCCTCATCGACGTCGTAGATAGTTGCGGCCTTCGCCGGGCTGATTTCTAACTTGCTAGCAATCACCTCTACCCCATCGGCAGCGTCAACGATTGGCTCTGCGCCTCTACCCCGTCGTTTGCTGCCTCCATCCTTGGGGTCGAGCCGGGGAGTACCAGGCAGTCCGGCGAGCGCCGCCGTAAAGGCCACAACTCGCAGGTCTTTTGGAACCTTTGCCTCCTCGACAGCAGCTACCGCAGACCGAAGACTTTCTACAACCTCTTTAGGCGCATCTCCCATTCAAGGGATTTTAGTCTGTAGTCAGGTCAGATGCAGAGCCTTTCAACCGACGGCGGCGCGTATGGCTGAGAAGCTGTGACCGATTGCATGCGTATAGCGCGCCAGCATCGTCTCGACGCGGTGGCCGGCGATCTCCGCTAGGTCGGCGTCGTTAATGCCGGCGGCGCGGAGATGGGTGACGTAGCTATGGCGGCACTCGTGGGGGCGGATGTCTAAGCCGGAGGCTTGCTGAGTTGGCCGCCAGATGTCGCGGTAGAAGTTGCGCTCGCGCCACATGCAGCCGGTCGGGGTCGTGAATAGGAGATCGGAGGCGAGACCATTGAGCTGAATCTGGGCTTCGAGCATCCACGCGAGGGTCGCGGGGACGGGGACGGTGCGGCCGGCGTCGATCTCGCCGTGGTCGGTCTTGGTGCCCTCGAGGACGACTCCCTCGTGGGCGGTGCGGCGGACTTGGAGGGTGTCGCCGTCGAAGTCTTTGGGGTGGAGGGGCAGGACCTCGCCCAACCGCATGCCGGTGTCGGTGAAGACGCGGATCATCGCCTCATAGCCGCCGGCGGCCTTGGCGAAGGCGTGCATCTGCTCGAAGGAGAAGACACGGATCGGGCGGGGCTTCCTCTGGGCTCGCGGATCGTTGGCTCTGATCCTCACTCCCTTGAAGGGGTTGACGTCGCAGACTTCATCGGTGATCGCGTCCTCGGCCATCGCCGAGAGCGAGCGAAGGATGCCGACAGCACCCGTGGTCGCGCGACCTTCAGTCCTGAGCATGTGGTCGACCAGGGCAAGGGCGTGGCGACGGCGCAGATCGCGCAACGGCCAGTCCGCCAAGGCGATGCCCTCGACTTCCACGGCAGCGACTCGGCTGATCCGATGCTCGTTGGTGGCGTTGGTGCGCTCGGATCGCGGGTGGCGGTCAGTCCAGGTAGCGAAGTACTCGCCGAGCGTGTCGGGCCTGTCGCTGATGCCGTAGGCCTCGTCAATCGCGCGTTGCGCTTCTGCCTTTCGGCCGAAGGTGCCGCGGCCTCCGTTCCAGGTCGGCTTGGCGACTCGGCGCTTGCCGTCGCGGCCCGTGTAGCGGGCCACCCAGACCATCTCGCCCGAGGGGTTGCGGCGCTTGATCGGCGACTCGCGCCTCATGCCGCCTCGTCTCGGTGCCGCGCGAGGAAGTCCTCGACGTCGGCGGGGTCGATCCGCCTCGCGGCGCCGAGCTTGTAGCTGGGAAGTTCGCCTCTCCTGATCCAGTTTCGGATCGTGCGGTCGGAGACGGCGAGGTAGGCGGCGAGGCTTCGCTCGGTAAAGAACTGCGGGGCGGTTGCTTTTCGGGCCACGCCTTCTAAGTACAAATCCGCGGCCGTTTGCATCGGGTGACTTGCAACCCGACCGAAGGTCAAGGCCCAACCAGCCCCTCCTACTGGCGGCCGTCGCACGGCTAAGCCGTGCCAAAATCGGCCGCCCGGAGGGGCGGTCGGACAGCACCCGCTAGAGCACTTCGGAACCTTGCTGACATTGCTGCTCAACAAGGGGCGGCCCAGGCACGCCACCGAAGGGTGCGTAGTGTGTCGGGGGGTCGAGGTCGGTGCTGATGAAGCGCCGGGAGAGACCGCGCGAGAGGGTCTCCCGTCTCTGGACTCAGAGATCGACTCTGCCGGGTGGCAGGCTCTGGACATGGTGACTCGTGCTCCAGATCTGAGGGTGAGAGGTCTCCGGAGTGATGACTGTGGGATCGGTCTCATCTGCCATGAGGGTCGTCGTGGGGCTTCTCGCGGAAATGCCCGACGTTTCGGGCACCGGCGCTCCACTCGATCCCCTCGACCAGGGCGTCAATGGGCACCCCAAGGACACGGGCGAGCTTCAAGGCGGTGTCGAGCCGCGGGATGCGGACACCCCGCTCCAGCGTCCCCACCTCCGTTCGGTGGAGCGAGGTCTCGAAGCCGAGCGTTTCCTGGCTAATCCTCGTCGCCCTGCGAGCGCGGACGAGGTTCTTGCCAAAGCGGCCGGCGAAGGCACGGTGGGCGTCGATGTCGGCTTGGCTCGCCATCGTCAGACCCCCACGGCGACGATCTCGTTGAAGTGCAGCGCAGCGCGCGTCGGCAGAACCAGCTCGGCGCTCTCGAAGAGGAGGCCGACTGCGACGAGATCGCGGGCAGCTCGCTCAAAGCGGTCTGCGTCGGCGAAGTCGGCCGACCCTGCCGTCACCTCCCTCACCAACTCCGTGAGCCGCAAATGGGCCGGGTGGAGCGTGAGAACCTGAATCAGGACGACGCCCTGGTCGCGCAGATCCAAGGCGGCGGTCGGGGCGCGTTCATCCTCACCCGCGCCTCTAGGCTTGGGGTGCATGGGAGCTCAACCTCCTGTGCCATGCCCCCGGCTGTTTGCGCAGCGCGGGGGCGCTTTCTTTTTGGTCTGGGCCAGCGTAGCAGGGTCCGTAGACCCCTCTCTACGGATTCGCTAGCTCTTGCGAAGTATCTGGGCGACGCGGGTGAAGTGGAGGCCGGTCTCCTCGGCGATGTCCCGCATCGAGAGGCCGGCTGCTCGCGCCTGCTCGAAGCTCTCTACTCGCGCCTGGCGCAGCTGCTCAAGCTTGTCCTGCGCTCGCTCGAAGTCAGAGTGCGCGCGGCGAATAGCTTTCCTGGCGGCAATCTGGGCTTTGTCCGTCACTCAGCGGACCCTAGTGACCGGCGCGGAAAATGAGCCACCTAGCCGACTTCGCTCATCCTTTCGATCATCACTTCCCACAGAAGTTCGAACAGAAGGATGCCGACGAGCCCCATTCCAGCAACGATGGCCAGGCCGATGAGAACAGCTAAGGCGACGTTGTTCACAGATCTCGGCCTCCTTGTCGTGAGCGTCCCGCTTCCTGCCTGGTCCGCGATCCAGCAGCCTATCCACTGCGATGCGACCAAGATGCGACCACGACCGCGCGGAACGCCGAGGAATCGGCCGGCGCGTCCCGGAACGCCGATCCGACCCCCGGCCGAACATCTGGCTCTGCAATCGGCAGAACCTGGCATCGGCCGGCATACCGAGGAATGCGCCCGACAGGATTCGAACCTGTGACCTTCGGTTTCGTAGACCGACGCTCTATCCGGCTGAGCTACGGGCGCGTACCCGGCGAATCGCGGAGTCCCAGGGGAACGCGAAATGCGGGGCGCGTGATTATGACTGCTCTTTGAGGCGGACGTGCCAGTGGACGGTCGCGGTCGCCACCTGGGTGCCGGACCCGTCGGTGAGGGAAACCTCGCAGGGGAACTCGACCTTGCCCTCGGAATCGAGGGTTGCGAGCGCCTCGGCGGCATCGACGCCGAGCTGGGCGCGCGCCTCGATCGGGCCGCTGGCGATCTTCAGGTACTCGATCTCGGCGCTGCGGGCGAGCGGGGTAACGTCGCCCATCCGCACCGCGAAGGCGCCGACGAAGGCGGCGCCGGAGGCGGTCTCGGCGACGGTGAAGAGAGCGCCGGCGTGCTGGCTGCCGACGTGGTTGGTCAGCTCCTGGCGCCGCGGCAGGCGGACGGTCGCCTCGCCGGCCGAGATCTCGGTGATCTCCAAGCCGAGGTGGCCGGCGAAGGGCACGGCCATCGTCATCCCTTTGGCGATTGCGTCGAAGTCGACGTTCGGCATTCCTGGGACCCCTGGCATCGGCGAAACCCTACCCGTCCGGCGTCGGCTCAGCGACCCTCGAAGGTCGCGTGGCCGGGGCTGCCGTGCTCGAGGAAGGCCTTGACGGCGTTCTGCAGGTCCTCGCTCGCGAACAGCTCGGCGGCTTCGGTCCGAATCGCCTCGTCGGCGGCCGACATGCCGCCTTCGCGGAAGCGGCGGAGGACGTGCTTGGTCATCGCGTGGGCTTTGGTCGGCCCGGCTGCCAGGTCCTCGGCCAGCGCCCGCACGCGCTGCTCGAACTCCTCCTCCGGGTAGATCGCGTTGACGACGCCCCAGCGCTCCATCTCCTCGGCGTCGAAGAACTCGCCGCTCATCACAAAGTGGCGGGCGCGGCCGCTGCCGGCGCGCTCGGCGAGGCGCTGGGTGCCGCCCATCGACGGCGTCAGCCCGACCACTTTCTCGACCAGGCCGAACTTCGCCTTCGGGGTGGCAACGATCAGATCGCAGGCGAGGGCAACCTCGAAGGCGGCGGTCAGGGTCAACGCGTGGGCGGCGAAGACGACCGGCGCCGGCAGCCGCTCGAGCGCGTCGATCATCCCCAGCAGCTCATCCCAGAGCCGGCTGCCCTGCTCGGGGGTGAGCCCCTCGAAGACGTGGACGTCGACGCCGGCGGAGGTGACGCGGCCCTCGGCCCGGATCAGCAGCGCCCGCGGCGGCGCCGCGGCGAGGCCGGCGATCGCCGCCCGCAGGTCGTCGAGCATCCGCTGGCCGAAGAGGTTCAGCGGCGGGCTGTCCAGGGTGATGACCGCGAGGCCACTCGCCTCGCGCTCGACGCGCAGCGGACTCCCTCCGCTCAAGGCGTATCGGGCACGCGATGGACCTCGAACAGGTTGGTCCCCAGGTGCTGGTCGGGAAGGGCGGCGGTGATCGCGATCAGGTCGCCGCTCCTGGCGACGCCGTGGTGGGCGGCGAGCCGGGCGCAATTGCTGAGCAGGCCGCGGACGTCGGTGTCGTGGTCGCTGAGGACCGCGGTGACGCCGAAGAGCAGGTTGAGCCGGCGCACGGTCTCGATCCGCGGCGAGATCGCCAACACCGGCACATTGGGGCGGTGGGCGGAGACGAGGCGAGCGGTGCGCCCGCTCGTCGTCGGCACCACGATCGCCTTCAGGCCGAGCCGGTAGACGGCACCGACCGCGCCTTGGGCGACCGAGTCGGCGACGTCCTGGGTCGCCTGCTCGGTGCGGGAGAAGAGCCAGTCGCCATAAGGGAGGTCGGGCTCGGTCGCCCGCGCAATCTGGTCCATCACCCGCACCGCCTCGACCGGGTGCTGGCCGACCGCGGTCTCCTCGGAGAGCATGATCGCGTCGGTGCCGTCGTAGATCGCGTTGGCGACGTCGGTCACCTCGGCCCGGGTCGGGCGCCGGGCGGTGACCATCGAGGCCAGCATCTGGGTCGCGGTGATCGAGGACTTGGAGTGCTTGCCGGCGGCGCGGATCATCCGCTTCTGCACCCCCGGCACCTCGGCCAGTGGCAATTCGATCCCGAGGTCGCCGCGGGCGACCATGATCCCGGCGGTCGCCGCCTCGACGATCTCCTCGATGTTGTGGGCGGCCTGCGGGCGCTCGATCTTGGCGACCAGGGGGATGTCGGAGCCGAGCTCGGCGAGGCGCTCGTGGACCGGGACCAGGTCCTGGGCGGAGGAGACGAAGGAGACGGCAAGCAGGTCGACGTCGTGGGCAGCAGCGAACTCGACCCAGCCGAGATCGCCGTCGGTGGCGGCGGGCAGGCCGTCGCCGTCGGGAATGTTCATCCCCTTGTGGGAGGAGAGCGTCCCCCCCACCTCGACCTCACACTCGATCCCATCGGACTCCGGGTCGCGGACCCGCAGGCGGATCGCGCCGTCGGCGAGGTAGACGAGCTGGTTCTCGCGCAGGTTGCTGACCCCGGCCCAGGGGACCGGGATGCGCTCGCGGTCGCCCTCGATCTGGCGCGGGGACAGGGTCACGTGCATCCCCGTCTCCAGCTCGGCGTAGTCGTCGCGCAGCTCGCCGATCCGCAGCTTCGGCCCCGGCAGGTCGCCGAGCACCGCGACCTCGCGGCCGACGTTGACGGCGGCGGCGCGGATCGTCGCGATCGTCTGCGCCTGTTTGTCGGGGCCGGCGTGGGAGAAGTTGAGCCGGAAGACGTCGGCGCCGGCGGCGATCATCTGCTCGAGGATGCCCTGCTCCCAGCTGGCCGGCCCGACCGTGGCGACGATCTTGGTCCGCCTGTCCATATGAGCCTTCGCTATCGGTACCGAGTTCACGCGAGTGACCATAGAGGGCGCAACATCCCTGCCCGGTAAAGCTGACGTAATTCCATCTCGAAACCCCCACTACAATCCGAGCCTTCGCCCGGAGAGGTGGCCGAGTGGCTGAAGGCACTCGCCTGCTAAGCGAGTAGGGGGCGCAAGCTCTCTCGAGGGTTCGAATCCCTCCCTCTCCGCTTTTTCGGGAGTGCGCGGGGATAGGCTGGCGCGGGTGTCCGTCCCGCCCAGCCAGTCGCACGACCGCTACGAGCGGATCTTCGCCGAGGTCGAGGCCCCCTTCGCCTTCGTCGACCTCGACGCGATGTGGGCCAACGCCGACTCGATGCTGGCGCGGGCCGGCGGTAAGCCGATCCGGGTCGCGAGCAAGTCGATCCGCTGCCGGACCCTGCTGGAGGAGATCCTCCGCCGCGACCAGAGCTTCGCCGGGCTGATGACCTACACCCTGGCGGAGACCCTGTGGCTCGCCGAGCAGGGCTTCGAGGACCTGCTGCTCGCCTACCCGACCACCGACTCCCAGGCGCTCGGCGAGCTGGCGCTGCGCTCGGTCGCCAGCCCCGCGGGGGCACCGATCGTCACCGTCGACTGCCCCGAGCACCTCGACGCGATCGAGTCGGTGCTGGGCGCCGGCGCGGCGCCGGTCCGCGTCTGTATCGACGTCGACGCCGGCTGGTGGGCGCTGGGCGGCCGGATCAAGGTCGGGCCCAAGCGCTCGCCGGTGCACAGCGTCGAGCAGGCGGTGGCGCTGGCACGGGAGATCGAGCGGCGGCCGCAGATCGAACTCGACGCACTGATGGCCTACGAGGGCCAGATCGCCGGCGTCGGCGACCGGCCACCTGGCCGGCGCCTGCGCGGGACGATGATCCGCTTCATGCAGCGCCGCTCCGCCAAGGAGCTGGCCGAGCGGCGTGGGGCGATCGTCGGCGCGCTGGGCGAGTTCGTCGAGCTGGAGGTCGTCAACGGCGGCGGCACCGGCAGCCTCGAGCTGACCGCCGCCGAGCCGGCGGTGACCGAGCTGACCG
Organism: Thermoleophilia bacterium; assembly: GCA_016649905.1. Classification (GTDB taxonomy): domain Bacteria; phylum Actinomycetota; class Thermoleophilia; order Solirubrobacterales; family 70-9; genus VAYN01. The sequence continues at coordinate 5,377 of JAENWU010000059.1, read as the reverse complement.
CCGGCTCGGGCTTCTACGCCCCCGCTCTCTTCGACCACTACAGCCGCTTCAGCCTGACGCCGGCGGCCGGCTTCGCCCTGCCGATCGTCCGCAAGCCGACGCCGCGGGTGGCGACCGCGCTCGGCGGCGGCTACCTCGCCTCGGGCAGCGGCGACGCGGCACGGCTGCCGGCTCCCTGGCTGCCCCCGGGCTTGGAGCTCGACCCCGAGGAGGGCGCCGGCGAGGTGCAGACGCCACTGCTCGGCGACGCTGCCGCCGAGCTCCAGGTCGGCGACCGCGCCTACCTGCGCCACGCCAAGGCCGGCGAGCTCTGCGAGCACTTCAACGTCCTCCACCTGGTCGAGGGCGACGCAATCGTCGACACCGTCCCCACCTATAGGGGCGAAGGTAAGACGTTTCTCTGAGCGCGCCTGTCCTTTGTCACCCAGAGGGTTACAAAGGACAGGCGGAGTCGGGGGTCACGGGCCGAGAACTCGCGCCGCGTACGCGTTGGTGAAGACGCGGCCGGGGTCGAGCTCGTCGCGGGCGCGCTGGAACTCGGTCCAGGCGGGGTAGCGGGGCGCCAGGGTCGCGGCGGTCTGGAAGTGACGCTTGCCCCAGTGGGGGCGGCCGCCGTAGGAGTCCATGATCTCCTCAACCGCTTCGAAGTAGGGGCGCCATTCCATGCCGCGGTACTGATGCACGGCGATGTAGGCGGTGTCGCGTTCGTGCGAGGGGCTGAGCGAGGCGTCATCGCCGGCGGCGACCCGCATCTCGATCGGGAAGAAGACCGGGTAGCGGTTGGCGCGCACCCACTCGATCACCCGCCGCGCCGCCTCTGGCCCGTGCTCGCGAGGGACGCCGTACTCCATCTCGGTGAAGCGGACGCGGCGGTCGTTGGCGAAGACGCGGTCGCTGCGGTCGGTCGTGCTGCTGCCGGAGGCGAGTCGGCCGGCGAGGCGCGAGAGCGCCGGGATCCGGTCGGGGAACGCCTTGCCCGCCGTCGAGAGCGCCTCCAGCGCCCAGTTCTCGAGCACGACGTCGTTGAGGTAGGCGGCCATGCGCCCGCGCGGCCGCGGCGGCTCCTCGACCCGGTTGCGCTCCAGCACCAGGGCGCTGTCGGCGTAGGGGAAGGTGAAGAGCTCGAAGTGGTCGTTGGCGTCGGCGCGCTCCTGGAAGGAATCAAGGACCTCCTCCCGCGGCTGCGGCGTGTCGACCCGCCGCAGCGAGAAGGCCGGGACGCAGCGCAGGGTGACGGCGGCAATCGCTCCCAGCGCACCGATCCCGACCCGCGCCGCCCGCAGCAGCTCCGGGTGGGTGGCGGCGGCGAGGTGGAAGCTGCTGCCGTCGGCGAGCACGAGCTCGATCCCCTCGACCTGGGCGGAGATGTTGCGCAGACGCGCACCGGTCCCGTGGGTCCCGGTCGAGATCGCGCCGGCGATCGTTTGGCGGTCGATGTCGCCGAGGTTCTCCATCGCCAGACCCAGCCGGGACAGCTCCTCGTTGAGGTCGGCGAGGACGGTGCCTGCACCGACCCTGACCAGTCCCGAGCCGGGATCGGCGTCGAGCACCCCCGCAAGCGCCTCGATCCGAACCATCGTGTCGTCGGTCATCGCCGCTTCGGTGAACGAGTGCCCGGAACCGGCGACGCTGACCGTGCGCCCCGCCGCGGCCGCGGCCGCGACAACCTGCGCCAGCTCCTCCCGGTTCGACGGGCGCGCGATCTCGGCCGGGCGGCAGGACTGATCGCCGGCCCAGTTGCGCCACTCCCCCGGCGCTTGGCTGGATCGCCGTGCCATCCCCTAGCCCTCCGCCGGCCGAGCGACCGGCTCCGGGGAGAGCGCCCGGAAGGCGTAGAGGACGGTGGCCACCAGCAGCGCCGCGATCGCGATGCTCGGCACCGCGTAGCCGGTCAACGTGGCGACGACGCCGCCGCCGACGCCACCGATCACCTGGCCCGAGGCCCAGGCCATGTTCGAGAGGCCGGCGGCGAAGCCCTGGTGCAGGCTGCTCGAGGCGGCGACGTCGGAGATCAGCGTCAGCGCCGGTGCGAAGCAGAGGCCGGCCCCGAGCGAGGTGACGATCAGCGTGGCCAAGACCACCCCGAGCGCCTGCGCGAGCGCCAGCACGACCATCGCGAAGGCGCAGATCGAGAGGCCGGTCACGTACGGCAGCCGTCGCCCGACCCGGTCGGAGAGGCGGCCGGCCATCGGCGCCAGCACCGCCTCGAGGCCGGCGCCGGCGATGAAGCCGGCGGCGATCACGCCGTGGCTGCCGCCGAGGTCGTCGATCCGCAACGGCACCAGCACCTCGATCGCGCCGAACATCACCGAGGGGACGGCGACGAAGACCGCGGCGGTGACCACCGGCCGGCTCAGCATCGTCGCGCCGACTTCGCGCAGGCTCTGGCGCTGCGGCACCCCCGTCTCCGGCAGGCGCGAGGCGGCGTAGGCGAGCACCAGGGAGATGATCAGGACCGAGCCGAAGACCGGGCCGGTGCCGATCGAGCCCGCCAGGGCGCCCAGGGCGGGGCCGAGCAGGGCGCCGGCGACCGCGGTGCCGAGCGCCGTCCCGATCACCGAGCCGCGCTTCTCCTCGGGGGCAGTGGTGACGAGCCAGGTCAGCGCCCCCGACCAGATCAGAGCCCCGGCGGCGCCCTGGATGAAGCGCGCCAGGTCGAGCAGCAGGATCTGCTGGGCGAGCCCGAAGGCGAGGCTGGCGACTCCCAGCAAGCTGAGGCCGACGATGGCGGTCTTCCGCGGGCCGACCCGGCTGGCGACGAAGCCGGCGGGCAGCGAGGCGATCAGCGTGCCGGCAGCGTAGGAAGCCGAGAGGATCCCGGCCTGGGCGTCATTGAGATCGAGGTCGTCCGCGTACTCGGGCAGCAGCGGCGCGATCGCCGAGAAGAAGACGACGTCGAGGAAGATCATCGTCGAGGCGAGGATGAGCAGCCTGCGCATGCGTCAATCCAATCAGTCCACCGCGCCTGAGCGGGATCGGCGCCCTTTAGCATTCGCCCCGCTGATCCCGGAGGGGTGGCAGAGCGGTTGAATGCGCCGGTCTTGAAAACCGGTGGCCTTCGCAAGGGGGCTCGTGGGTTCGAATCCCACCCCCTCCGTTCCGGCCGTTGGGGCGAGCATGGCAAGGAAGCAGGAAGCGAAGTGTGCTTTGCACACGAGCGACCGATGACGCCGCCAGGCGAAGCCCCAACGGCCGGAAGAGGCAGGAAAGCCCGTCCGGCGGCCGAACGTCCCGAGCATGGAAAGGGGCCCCAGCCGGGATCGCCGACGCGAGCGCTGGCGCCGGCGAGCCGAGCGCGCTCGCGACGCGTTCGGGCTGGTGCTGGTGCTGGTCCTCACGACCTACGTCCTCACCTCGCTGTTGACCAACCGCGGCTGGTCGGCGGTGATCCTGACCCTGGCCACCAGCGCGACCTCGATCGTCGCCCTGACCAGCTCCCACGCCAGGCCGGGCCTGGTCCGCAGCGCAATATGGGTCTCCGCCCTGACGATCGTGCTGGCCGCGATCGCCGCTGCCAGCGACACCCACCTCTGGCTCAACTTCGCCTCGACGCTGCAGGTCGCGTTGCTGGCGGTGGCGATGGGGGCGGTTCTGCACCGGGTCGTCTCCACCGCCGAGGTTGGCTCGCGCACGATCCTCGGCGCGATCAGCGTCTACACCGTCCTCGGCATCCTCTTCACCTACCTCTACGGGACGATCGAGCGGATCCAGGGCGGCGCCTTCTTCGAAGGGCACGTCAATCCCAGCGGCGGTGATTTTCTCTTCTTCAGCTACACGACCCTGACCACGACGGGCTACGGGGATCTCGTGCCCGGCGGCCAGCCGGGGCGGATGCTCGCCGGGCTGGAGATGATGATCGGCCAGATCTTCCTGGTCACCCTGGTCGCCGGCCTGGTCAGCCTCTGGCGTCCCGGCGAGGGACTGCGCCGGCGCCAGGAAAGGCGCGCCGGGAGTGCCGGGGACGAAGTCCCGCGCCCGGACTCAGCCGGCTAGCGCCGCCTCGTCGTCGAGCTCGACGCGCTCGATCGTCTGCGGCTCGACGGGCTTGTCGGCGCCGTCGGTCGGCGTCGACTCGATCGCGTCGACGACGTCCATGCCGTCGACCACGTTGCCGAACACCGTGTGCTTGCCGTCCAGCCAGGGCGCCGCGCCGGTGGTGACGATGAAGAACTGGGAGCCGTTCGTGTTGGGCCCGGCGTTGGCCATCGCCAGCGCCCCCCGGACGATCTTGTGGTCGTTGAACTCGTCCTCGAAGGTGTAGCCCGGACCGCCGCGCCCGCTGCCCTCCGGGCAGCCACCCTGGATCATGAAGTCCGGAATCACGCGGTGGAAGGCCAGCTCGTCGTAGAAGCCGTCGGTCGAGAGCTTGCGGAAGTTCTCGACGGTCTTCGGCGCGTCCTCGTCGTGAAGCTCGACCACGATCGCCCCGGCGCTGGTGTGAAGGGTTGCCTTCGACATCCGCCGGAACCCTAGATGATCGGGAGGCGATCATCTACCGACCGCTGACATCGACCGTCACCGGGCGCGAGGAGCCGGGGGCGTAGGGCCAGCGCTCCTCCGCCAGCGCCGTCGCCCGCAGGCGGACTCGGGCGGCGCCGCTGACGTAGCGGAAGCGATAGCGGGCGCGGAAGCGGCCGTCGTGGTCGGTGCGGGTGACCAGCACCGGTCGCCAACGGCCGGTCGCGCTCTCCAGGTACTGGATCGCGACCAGCTTGCCGCGGCGCGGGATCGTCGCACCGCGGCCGCGGACCTGGCCGCTGAGGTGCAGGGTCTGGCCGGTGCTGAGCTTGGTGCGAGCGACGCGGAGGGAGACGCCGGCCCGCACCCGCAGCTCCAGTGGGCGGCGGTAGGAGGGCTCGAGGCCCTCGTCGCCAGGAAAGGCGACGGAGATCCGGCGCGACGGGCCAGAGCCGAGGCGGAGCTCGAAGCTGCCGCGCTCGCCGCTGGTGACGGTGGCCACGGCGGCGGGGATCAGGGCGCCGCGCGAGGGTCGGGCGACGATCCGCAGCTCGCGGCCGGCAATGCCGGCACCGTCGGCGCGGGTTAGCCGACCGCTGATCGTCGTCGTCGCCCCGAAGCGGACCGTCTGCGCCTCGCCGCGGCCGCGCCCGCCGCCGAGCCGCGCGAACAGACGGGTCTTCTGGCGCGGCTCGCGCGGCTCGCGTACGGCCTCGGCCTGAGCCAGGCGGCGGATCGTCATCTCGGCGCCGTCGCTGCGGCGGCCGGTCGAGGCGGTGTTGCCGGCCGCGTCGGCGACGTCGGCGCGGAAGACGTAGGTGCCGGGGCCGAGGTCGGGCAGCGGCGCCCGCAACCGGGCGCTGCCCGGCGCCCCGGCGACCAGCTTGGTCGGCAGCTCGCTCCAGTGCTCGGAATCGGC
>JAENWU010000107.1 GCA_016649905.1 Thermoleophilia bacterium | reverse complement strand
GCCCGCGACCATGTGACTGGCCCAGTGGACTACCCCCAGAAGCCCCCCGTCGGAGGTGCTCATTCAGGCAAGTGGCAGAACTGCGGCGTGTACACCGCGCCAGTGCCCAACGAGAACGCCGTTCACTCCCTTGAACATGGCGCCATGTGGATCACCTACCGTCCGGGCCTGCCCGCCCCACAGCTGGCAGCCCTCCTCAAGGACGTCTCCGGGGAGCCCTACGCGCTGGTCAGTCCTTACCCGGGCCTGCCGTCCCCCATCGTTGCGTCCGTATGGGGAGTTCAGCTGAAGCTGGACTCAGTCCCTCCCCGGCGTCTCCCCGACGACCCTCTCCGAGCGCCTCGAGCAGCTCGAGGCGGCGGGGATCGTCGAGCGCCGGCTGGTCGCCGGCCGTCCCCCCCACACCGAGTACGAGCTGACCCCCCGCGGCCACCAGGTCGCGGCCGCGGTCGTGGGGCTGCTGGCGCGCTGAGTCCGCTCTAGGTGGCGCTATGCGCCACTAAATGCAGACTCGCGCACTAGGGTCTTGGCGCGAGAATCGCGAGGAGGTCTTCCGCTTCGCCTGGCTCTCGACTTTCGGTTCCACCGACTGGCGGCGGCTCAGGCTGCGGCGCATCCTTTTCAGCGTCGGCGACTGACTCCTCTCGAAGTTTCGGCGCTCGGGCCTGCCATGCCTTGAGATCTTGGATCAGATCTCGGTAAAACGAGAACGTTTGGATGCGGGTGTCACGGACGAAGGATCCCTCGACCTTGCCACGCTTCTTGCCCATCGGTCGGCTCATGGTCACGGTGAAGCTGCGCGGCTCGCGCTTGGGGTCGGAGGGGTAGCGAAGGCAATCGGCGTCCTCCCGAACCTGGCCGAGAAGAGCGCCCGTGGTTTCACGCGCGCTTGGGAAAGACGCCTCTATCCGCAAGTCGTCAGGCGCATCGCTGAGTTGGCGAAGAAGCCAATTGATCCGGGCCTTCGCTCGACCCTCCCCCGGTGCGGGAATCGTCACGCTCGTAAGCGTCTGGCGGGCCCGAAGGTCGCAGCGGACAACCAGATCTCCGATCGCGTCTGGAACACGCAGCGTGGCTTCGAGCACCCCATCGGACGCGAGCATCTTGCTTTGCTCGTCAAGGCGAGCTGCCCTCGCCTGCTTTCGCGGTCGCGGCAGCGAGACCGAACGGCCGAGGTCTTGAGAGAGCCCGAGGCTCAGGTATTGGGTGAACTCCTCCCAGCGCTCGGCGACGACCTGCGCGTCGGAATCGCCGGCCCGCAGCGTGCCATCGTGCGCCGCCTTGCGGACCGGTACCCAGCGGTCCCCCATGTCTTGAAAACCTCCCGTGCCGGAAGCCTCACTGTCGAAATAAGCAATGAGCTCACCGAGGAGCCACGCTTGATCGGGATCGGACACTCCGCGATAGCGACTTTGCACGATCGCCTCCGTGATGATCCGCCACCAAGAGAAGTGCCAAAGGGAGGTGCGCTTGAGCTTACGACCGTCGACGCTGACTGGAGAATCGCTCGAGCTGGCGGTAATTTGGTTCGAGATCGTGAGGACTCCGTCAAAGCCGTTGTCCCTCGCGATATCTAGGTATGCGCTCACCTGCTCGTGCTTCAGTTGTGCCTTGGCGGTCTTTACCTCGACAAGACAAGTCCAACGCCTACCTCCGCGTTCGCAGACGATCGCGCCGTCGGGAATGACCGACTTGCCATTCGCGTCTTTGAACCGCACCTCGGCGAACGTGTCGATCACCGTCGACTTCGGTGCGCCAAGCTCCTTGAGCAGGGCGTGTCCAAACTCCGGAACGGCGTGCATCACGGCCAGCAGGCAAGAAGTGGCCCTTCGCTCCTGCTCCTCTTGACCGCGGATTCCAACGGTGGGAATAAGGCGGGCAGGATGCCACCCGTCCGTCGGACTGTCCGCACCTATCGTCGCCACCCCCCGTGCCATCGAGCGCGAATCTACCATTGCTCATGGTAGATCTTGCCGTTCGACCTGCTTCGAGTGATCAACTGCCAGCGCGAAAGCAGCCCGATTGAACCGGTGCTAGCTGCCGGTCGCCGCGCCCGGCTCCGGCCAGGCGCCGTGGTCGCGGACCCAGTCGCGGCGCCCCTCGAAGGGCGTCTCGGCGTAGCTGCGCAGGGCCTCCATCGCCTCGTCGGTGACGATCGTTTTCAGCCACTCCTCGGCCTCGACCCGCAGGCCCTCCTGCATCGGCAGGTTGGCGCCGCGGACGACCGAGCGCTTGGCTGCGGTCAGGGCCACGGCGGAGTTGGTCTTGAGCCGTTCGGCGACCTCGATCGCGCGGGCGCGGGCGTCGTCGGCGAGCTCGTTGACGATCCCCAGCTCGAGCGCCCCCTCGGGCGTCACGTAGCGGCTGCGGAGGAGGAAATCGAGGGCGCGGCTGCGGCCGATCGCCCGCTCCAGCAGCTGGGAACCGGTGCCGGTGAGGATCCCGAGGCTGGCCTCCGGGAAGCCGAGCAGGTAATCGCCCCGCTGCATGATCCGGATGTCGCAGTTGAGCGAGAGCTCGAGGCCGCCGCCGCCGGTGTCGCCGGTCATCGCCGCGATCACCGGCTTGTCGAGGTAGGAGAGCGACTGCAGCAGCTGGTGCCAACCGTAGATCAGGTCGTAGGAGCGCCGCACCAGGTCCTCGCGGTCCTCGGCCAGCTCGACCAGCTCCTCGACGCTGTAGTGAGTGATGTATTTGTCGGGGATCGCGCCGGTGATGATCACCACCCGCACGTCGGGCTCGCGCCAGCGCGGCAGCATCGCCGCCAGTTCGGCGGCGCTTTCGCCGACGAAGTAGTTCATCGGCGGGTTGTTGTGGGCGGCGACGATGATGCCGTCGTTGTCCTCGACCTCCCAGACGCTCATGACTTGACCTCCGCTTTCGGTTGCGACCGGCCGCCCGGTCGGGCGGGTCCCTGCCTATTAACGTCGCTGGCGCGGCAGCCAGCCGAGGTTCACCGCTGTGGTATTGGTGGAATTCCATGAATGTGCGCATCACCCACATCGGCGGCCCCACCGTGCTGATCGAGTTCGGCGGCTGGCGCCTTCTGACCGACCCCACCTTCGACCCCGCCGGCGGCGACTACCGCTTCGGATGGGGGACCGGCTCGACCAAGCTGGCGGCGCCGGCGATCAGCGCCGGCGAGGTCGGCGAGATCGACGCGGTCCTGCTCAGCCACGACCACCACGACGACAACCTCGACGCCGCCGGCCGGGCGCTGCTGCCCGCCGCCGGCGCCGTGCTCACCACCGTGCCGGGGGCGAAACGCCTCGACGCCGCCAACACCCGCGGCCTGGCGCCGTGGGGGACGACGACGCTGGAGGCGCCCGGCAAACCGACGATCGAGGTGACCGCCACCCCCTGCCGTCACGGTCCGCCGCTGACCAAGCCGATCGTCGGCGACGTGATCGGCTTCGCCCTGCGCTGGGAGGGTCAAGAGCACGGCGTCCTCTGGATCTCCGGTGACACCGTCCTCTACGACGGCGTCCGCGAGGTCGCCGACCGGCTCGACGTCGGCACCGCCCTGCTGCACCTGGGCGGCGTCCAGTTCCCGATCACGGGTCCGCTGCGATACACGATGACCGCCACCGAGGGGGTCGAGCTCTGCGGACAGGTGCGGCCACAGACGGCGATCCCGATCCACTACGAGGGCTGGAAGCACTTCCGCGAGGGCCGCGAAGCGATCGAGCGCGAGCTCGAGAGCGCGCCGGCAGAGGTCAGCGGCGCCTTTCACTGGCTGCAGATAGGAGCGCCCTCCGAGGTCGAGGTCTGACCGTGGCCGAACCGAGCGCCGAGCCCTCGTGACCGACCCCGAGGCGCTGGCGCTGCTTACGCCGGAGGGGCGACTGGCGCCGTCGGGTCAATCGGCGCCGGCGCCGGCCCCTTGATCGCCAGCAGTCGGTAGTAGAGGACCGCGGCGACGAGTGCGTCGATCGGCGCCGTGACCGTCGATGCCAGGGCGCTGAAGACGATCCGCAGCAGCGGACCATCGGCGATCCCGGCGGCGATGCCGCCGAAGATGAGGCTGCCGACGACGATGATCACGTAGGCGATCAGGACCGCGCCGAAGACCGGCCAGCCGTTACCGCGGACGAGATCGCGCGAACGCCGGAAGGCGTCGAAGACGCCGCAGCGCTCGATCACGATCACCGGCGCGATCACCGCCCAGATCGTCAACAGGAAGAGGCCGGGGACGATCAGCAGGACGATGCCGAGCGTGATCCCTAGCGCGGAGAGGATGCCGGCACCGAGGAGCGGCGCCAGGACCGGCGTCGCCCAGTTGATCAGCTCGCCGACGGAGGAGTCGCGGCGGCCATCCTGGACGTCGCGGACGAGGCTGACAACGATCCCTTTGTAGAGGGTGCCGACGACGATGCTGACGAACAGCGACAGGGTCAGCAGCGTCAGGTTGTCGCGCGCCAGACCGTCGAAGATGGCGACGACGAGGAAGAGCCAGAAGGCGACCGGCAGCAACACGCCCGCGTGGGAGCGGTAGATCGCGAAGACCTCGCTGAAGGTCTCACCGACGCTGAGCTTGCGATCCATGCGCACAGCATCGGGGCCGCGACGGACGGACTCCCCGGGTGTGATCGCCATTTTCCCCCTCATAGGGCATGAAATGGCGATCACACCCGGTTGTTGGGAGGACTCAGGGGGACCATTCGAGGAGCGGGTCGAACTGGCGGAGGCGGGCCGATTCGGGGACGAGCGGCAGCAGGGTGTCGCGCAGGCGACGGGCGAGCGGCGAGCGGGGCAGCGCCATCGCAGCCGCCCGCCGCGAGGTCTTGACGAAGAGTGCGGTGCGCTCGAGGCGGGCCCGCTCGTAGGCGGCCAGCGCGGCCTCGAGGTCGTCGTACCGCGCCACGGAATGTCGGCGCCGACGATCAGGTCGGCGACCGCGCTGGTCCCGTCCGCGAAACGCAGCTCCTCGCCGTCGATCGCGCTCAGCCGCATCCCCAGCCGCACCCGCTCGGCGCCACAGCCGCCGAGCAGCGCCTCCCCGATCCCGAGGGACGCAGCTCGGGTGCGGCCTCGTAGACCGTCACCTCGAATCCGGCGCGAGTCAGGGCGATCGCCGCCGCGAGACCGCCGACTCCCGCCCCGATCACCGCCGCGGAGCGATATCCCCCCATTTGGACCAGCCTATAACCGGATCGGTCAAACACCCTTGCGGGCGGGACCGCACCTCCCTATGGTTGCGAACGTTTGGTGGCTTTAGGGAGACGCCAGGCAAGCGTGACCACGACTTCGAAGAAGCCAGAGACCGTCATCGTCCGGTTCGCCGGGGATTCCGGCGATGGCATGCAGCTGGTCGGCGACCGCTTCACCGCCGCCACCGCCCACGTCGGCAACGACCTCTCGACCCTGCCGGACTTCCCGGCCGAGATCCGCGCCCCGGCCGGCACCCCGGGCGGCGTCTCCGCCTTCCAGATCCACTTCGCCTCGCGCGACATCCTCACCCCCGGCGATCACCCGAACACGCTGGTGGCGATGAACCCGGCGGCGCTGAAAACCCACCTCGACGCGCTCGAGGCGGGCGGCACCCTGATCGTCAACGAGGACGCCTTCACCGCCGCCAACCTGCGCAAGGCCGGCTACGGCGAGGTCAACCCGCTGGAGGACGGCACGGTCGAGGACTACCAAGTCCTACAGGTGCCGATGACGACGCTGACCACCCGCGCCACCGCTGACATCGAGGGCCTGAAGCCGGCCGAGGCGCAGCGGACCAAGAACCTCTTCGCCCTGGGGCTGATCTCGTGGATGTACGGGCGGCCGCTGGAGGCGACGATCTCCTGGCTGGAAGCGAAGTTCGCCAAGAAGCCGGCGATCATGGCCGGCAACATCGCCGCCGTCAAAGCCGGCTACAACTTCGCCGACACGATCGAGATCACGGCGACCCCGACCGAGGTGGCGCCGGCGCCGCTGCGCTCGGGTGAGTACCGCAACGTCAACGGCGCCAACGCGCTGGCACTGGGCCTGGTCGCAGCCAGCGTCCGCAGCGGCCTGCAGCTGTTCTTCGCCAGCTATCCGATCACGCCGGCCTCCGAACTGCTCCACCAGCTGGCCCGCCACGACCGCTTCGGGGTCCGCACCGTCCAGGCCGAGGACGAGATCGCCGCCGCCAACATGGCGCTCGGCGCCTCCTTCGGCGGCCAGCTCGGGGTCACCGCCACCAGCGGCCCGGGGATGGACCTGAAGGCGGAGACGATCGCGCTCGCGGTGGCGCTGGAGCTGCCGCTGGTGATCGTCGACGTCCAGCGCGCCGGTCCCTCGACCGGGCTGCCGACCAAAACCGAACAGTCCGACCTGCTGATGGCGATCCACGGGCGCCACGGCGAGTCGCCGCTGCCGGTGATTGCCGCCTCGACCCCGGCCAACTGCTTCGACACCGCCGTCGAAGCCGTCCGCATCGCGGTCCGCTTCCGGACGCCGGTGATCCTGCTCGCCGACACCTTCCTGATCAACTCCTCCGAGCCCTGGCGCCTGCCGCGCGCCGCCGAGCTGCCGGAGATCGACCCCGAATTCGCCACCGGCCCCAACGCCGGCGACGAGTTCCTGCCCTACCTGCGCAACGAGCACGGCGCCCGGCCCTGGGCGATCCCGGGTACCCCCGGCCTCCAGCACCGCCTCGGCGGGCTCGAGAAGGAGCACGGCAGCGGCAAGATCAGCTACGACGCGACCAACCACGCGCTGATGACCAAGCTGCGCGCCGACAAGCTGGTCAAGCTCTCGGAGGAGCTGCCGCCGCTCGAGGTCGACGCCGACGAGGGCGCCGAGCTGCTGGTGATCGGCTGGGGCTCGACCTCTGGCGTGATCGGCGCCGCCGCCCGCCGCGTGCGCAACCGCGGCCTCAAGGTGGCGACCGCGCACCTGCGCCAGCTCGAACCGATGCCAGCCAACACCGGCGAGGTCGTCCGCTCCTATCGAAAGGTCCTCGTGCCCGAGCTCAACACCGGCCAGCTGCTCAGCCTGATCCGCGACAAGTACCTCGTCGACGCGATCGGCTACAACAAAGTCGAGGGGCTGCCGATCCTCGCCGAAGAGCTCGAGCGGGCGGTCCTGGAGCAGATCTCATGAGCGAGAACGGACACGGAAATGGCAACGGCGCGACCGCGACGCTGACCAAGGCGGATTTCCAGTCGGGCCAGGAAACGCGCTGGTGCCCCGGCTGCGGCGATTACGCGATCCTCGCCTCGGTCCAGGCGCTGATGCCCGAACTCGGGGTGCCGCCGGAGAAAACGGTCTTCATCTCCGGGATCGGCTGCGCCGGTCGCTTCGTCTATTACATGGACACCTACGGGATGCACGGCATCCACGGCCGGGCGCCGGCGCTGGCGACCGGGATCGCCACCACCCGCGAAGACCTCTCGGTCTGGGTCGTCAGCGGCGACGGCGACTCGCTCTCGATCGGCGGCAACCACCTGATCCACTCCCTCCGCCGCAACGTCCCGATCAAGCTGCTGCTCTTCAACAACCAGATCTACGGGCTGACCAAGGGCCAGTACTCGCCGACCTCGGAGACCGGCAAGATCACCAAGTCGACGCCGTTCGGCTCCGAGGACCACCCCTTCAACCCGCTGGCCCTGGCGCTCGGCGCCGACGCCTCCTTCGTCGCCCGCACGATCGACGTCGAGAAAAAGCACCTGACCGCGACCCTGCGCGCCGCCGCCGAGCACCCCGGCTCGGCCTTCGTCGAGATCTACCAGAACTGCAACGTCTTCAATGACGGCGCCTTCGACGCCGTCCGCGGCAAGGGCGGCGCCCACAACCAGATCCACCTCGAGCACGGCCAGGCGATCCGCTTCGGCGCCGAGAACGAGCGCGGCGTCGTCCGCTCCGACAACGGCGGGCTCGTGGTGGTCGAGGTCGCCGACGTCGGCGAGGACGCACTCGTCGTCCACGACGCCCACATCGAGGACCCCAGCCACGCCACCGCCCTCGCCCGGCTCGCCGACAGCCCCACCGGCCCGACCCCGATCGGCGTTTTCCGCGACGTCAAGCGAGCCGTCTACGGCGCCGAGCGCCAGGCCGACCTGCGCGCCTCCCACAGCGGCGCCTCGCTCGACGACGTCGACGAGCTGCTGCGCTCCGGCGACACCTGGGTCGTCTAGCAGCGGCCGCGCCTGCGGGTAGGCACGCTCGACGCATTGAGCCGCCTATAGCCGGCTCAACTCGACGACCGTGGCCGCAGCATCGCGGCGACCTCGGCGACAGGCCGCTCCTCGAGCGTGGTCAGCTGCTCGAGTAGCTGCCCGGCCCCGTCCTCTCCGAGCGCCAGCGCAGCGTTGCGGCGGAACTTCGCGTGCAGCTCCTCGTCGTCGATCGGGTTGGCCGGGCCGCCGCGGGGGCGCAGGACCGTCGCCTCGACCGGGCGGCCCGCGACCGTGGCGCGGACGCCGCCCGAGAGGTCGTTGCCGTCCTCGAAATCGACCACCTCGTAGGAGATCCCCGCGGCGATCGCGAGGATCCGCTGGTCGGCGATCGCGTCCGGGGTGAAGGACTCGATCCCGAGCTCGCCGCGGACCAGCAGCGCGCCGATGCAGTAGGGCAGGCTGAACTTGGCGTCGTAGGGGGTGGCGGGATGTCGCTTGCGCTCGGCCGGCTCCAAGACCAGCCTGACCGCGACCTCGCCGGGGACGAGGGCGACGAGCCCGCCGGCGTCCTCGGCCTCGATCCCGGCATTGACCACAGCGTCGAGCACGGCGTGGGTGCAGTGGCAGGAGGGGTAGGGCTTGAAGGCGATCTGCGTCGTCTCCCAGCGGCTGCCGAGCTCGGCCGCGAGAGCGGCCTCGTCGAACTCGCCGAGGTGGGAGGCGAGCAGACCGAAGCGGCCCTCGAGCACGCTGGCGGGCCCGGTCGCCCCGTGGGCGGCGAGGGCGGCGGCGGTGATCCCGGCGAAGGCGGCCCAGCCGGCGTGCAGCGGCTTGGTCTGGGAGCCGTCGGCGAGGAACTCCATCAGCCCCGAGGCTTGGCTGCCGGCGATCCCGAGCGCGTTGGTGGTCTGCTCGGCGGAGAGCCCGCGCAGGCGTGCGGCGGCCGCGGCGGCGGCGAAGACGCCGCAGACCGAGGTCGGGTGGAAGCCGCGGCGGTGCAGCGCGCCGGGGCTGGCGAGGCCGATCCGCGAGGAGATCTCATAGCCGGCGACGGCCGCGGTCAACGCCTCCGACCCGGAGGCGTCAAGCGCCTCGCCGACCGCGAGCACCGTGGCGGCGACGACGGCGCTGGAGTGGACCAGCGCCACCTCGTGGGTGTCGTCGAAGTCGAGCGCGTGCATCATCGAGCCGTTGGCCAGCGCCGCCGGCCCGGCCCGGCGGGCTTCGTAG
>JAENWU010000187.1 GCA_016649905.1 Thermoleophilia bacterium | reverse complement strand
TCTGGTCGACGATCCGCGCCCGCGGCACCAGGCCCAGCTCGTCGGCCTTCTCGCGCGCCATCAGCAGCACCGCGGCCGCCCCGTCGGAGACCTGCGAGGAGTTGCCGGCGGTGATCCGCCCGTCCTCCTTGAAGGCCGGCCGCAGCGCCGCCAGCGTCTCCAGGGTCGTCTCGCGCAGGCCCTGGTCGGTGATGTAGGTGTCGCCACCCACCTGCATCGGCAGGATCTCGCGCTCGAAGCGGCCCTCCTCGGTCGCCTGGATCGCCAGCCGCTGCGAGCGCACGCCGAGTTCGTCGAGCTCGGAGCGGGGGATCTCCCACTGCTCGGCGATCATCTCCGCCGAGAGGCCCTGGTTGACGAGGTCGTAGCGCTCCATCAGCTCCGGCGAGAAGGCCTGGCCGTGCTCGGCCTGGACGGCGATGCCGTCGGCGAAGGAGATCTGGCCCATGTGCTCGACCCCGCCGCCGACGGCGACGTCGTGGACGTCGGCGGCGATCAGCGCCGCGGCGAAGTTGACCGCCTGCTGGGCGGACCCGCACTGGCGGTCGATCGTCGTCGCCGGCGTCTCCATCGGCAGCCCTGCCTGCAGCCAGGCGTTGCGGCCGATGTTGAAGGCCTGCTCGCCGAATTGCTGCACGCAGCCGGCGACCACGTCGCCGGTCCCGGCCGGGTCGACCCCGGAGCGCTTGTAGAGCGCGCCGAAGACGCTGGCCAGCAGCGTCGAGGGGTGGACGTCCCTGTAGTAGCCCTTCTCGAGATGGCCGCGACCGATGGGGGTGCGCACCGCCTCGACGATCACGACTTCGCGGCCTTGCATCGGCTTCACTCGGTCCTCCTGGTTCGTTTTCTCGGCCTGCGAAAGCTCAATTGTCACGGCGCAGGTCGAGCGAGACGCCCGGCTGGCGCAGCGAGATGTGGCGCACCGTGGCCGACTCTTCGACCAGCCTGGTGACCTGTTCGAGGACCCCGTCCCCGTGCACGTGCGGCGCGGTCCGCAGCGGCGGCCCGGCCAGCATCTCGTCGACCTGCTCCTCGGGGCAGAAGTAGCGCAGCAGCAGCTCCTCGTCGGAGAGGTGCCGGCCCAGTTTCTCGCGGAATTCCTCCTCCGTGGTCTGGTCGCGTTCCCACTTTTCGAGCTCGGGGACCCGCGGCTGGGAGAAGATCCTGTCGGCGATCTCGGGCTCGACCGGGCGCATCAGCGGCCCGTAGTGGCCGAGCGCGTAGTGCAGGACCTCGTCGGGAACCACCTGGTAGCGCTCGTCCATGACCACGTTGAGGACCGCCTGGATGCCGACGAACTGCGAGAACGGGGTCGCCATGATCGGCTGCCCCAGCTCCTCACGCACGCGGACGATCTCGTCGACGACCTCGGGGAATTTCTCCGGCATCCCGTACTCGTCGAGCTGATTTTTCAGCGTCCCCGTCATCCCGCCCGGCAGCTGGTGCCGGTAGGGGAGCATGCGGTACTCGTTGGGGATTCCGGTCTCCCAGCCGAGCCGTTCGGCTTCCAGGCGGAAGTGGTCGGAGACCGGCTGCAGCTGCGATTTGTCGAGGCGGTGGGTGTGGCCGAGCTCCTCGACGATCTCGACCATCGCCTCGGTCGAGGGCAGCGAGGGCCCGTTCGCCATCGACAGCGAGCAGGTGTGGAGGAGGTCGATCCCGGCCTTGATCCCCTCGACGTAGACCAGCGGCGCCAGCCCGGTCGTGTTGTGGCAGTGCAGCTCCAGCCGCACGTCGCCGCTCGCCTCCTGCAGCGCCGGCAGCAGCGTCGCCGCCCGCTCGGGAGTCAATACCCCGGGCGCGTCCTCGACGTAGATCCGCTCGACGCCGTCCCAGCTCGCCATTTCCCGCGCCCGGTCGGCGAAGAACTCGTCCGTGTGGAGGTCGGTCAGCCCGTACATGATCGCCGGCACGACTTCGCCGCCGACGCCCTGGATCGCTTCCGCCTTGGCCTTCATCACCGGCATGTCGTAGAGGCAGTCGAAGAGCCAGTGGCTGTCGACCCCGTGCTTGACCAGGGTCGCGACCCAGAGGTCGAGCATCGAGTCGGGGACGAAGCCGAAGCTGCCGGCGGCGACCGGCCGCATCCCGGCCCGGTGGCCGGTGTCGGGCAGCCCCTTGATGATCCAGTCGAACGCCTCCCAGGGGTTCTCCCGCCACTCGCGCATCATCACCACGAAGGTGGTGGCGCCGAGCAGGTCGCAGGTGTCGAACCCGGTCGCGTTCAGGTGCGGAAGTGCCGGCGTCGCCTGGTAGGCGCGCATCCGCATTCCCCAGAGGCTCTGGGGACCGTCGCGCAGGGTCTGATCTATGAACTCGATCTCGGCGATGGCGCAAGCTACCAAGCGGCAAAGCCCGGCTTCCAGGGCCGATCCGTCGAGCGCTGGAGGACCCCCAAAGCCAGCGCCTCGAACCCCGGCGCCCGGGCCCGATCCCGGCTAGCTTCGGTACTGGGAAACGGTGGCTGGAAACAGACAAGGAGAGATCGCTGATGGCACGACTTCCGCTGGCTGAGGAGAACGACCTCGAGGGCTTCCCGAAGGAAATGCACGACGGCGCCGCCGACGAGGATTGGGCGACGCAGCACGTCGCTCGGGTCTTCGCCGCCCACCCCCAATTCCTCGAGCAGTACCTGACGTTCTATTACCCCTGGCACTCGAACGTCGAAGCTGCCGAGGACGCGGCCAAGCTGACGCCGCGGATGAAGGAGCTGGTGCGGTTGCGGATCGCGGTCCTCAACGGCTGCGTCACCTGCCAGTCGGCGCGGCTGGCGCCGGAGACCGTCCCCGAGGACCAGGCGACCGGAATCTGGGCGGAGGACTTCGCCAACAACCCCGAGTACAGCCCGGCCGAGCGGGTCGCGGTCGAATTCGCCGAAAAGATGGCGGTTGACCACCACAGCATCGGCGACGACGACATCGCCGTCCTGCGCGAGCATTTCGACGAGGCCGCGACGCTGGAGCTGATGATGATGGCGGGCCAGTACATCGGCTTCGGCCGCACCCTGGCAATCCTCCAGCTGGAGACCGTCGCCTGCCCGATCCCAGCCTCCTGACGGCTCGACCTAACTAGCGGCCGCGCCAGCGGGGCGGGCGCTTCTCGCGGAAGGCGGCGAGCGCCTCCGGCATGTCCTCGCTGCGGGTCGCCAGAACCTGGTTGCGGTTCTCGACCTCCATCGCCGCCGCCAGCGAGGGGGCGTCGACGTTCTGCTGCAGGACCCGCTTGGTCAGCCGCACCCCGAAGGGGCTATTGGCGGCGATCGCCTCGGCCCGCTCCAGCGCGGTGTCCAGCAGCGCCTCGGGCGCCACGATTGCGTTGACGAGGCCGATCCGCTCGGCCCGCTCGGCGTCGATCGCCTCGCCGCTCAGCATCAGCTCCGAGGCGTGCCCGAGGCCGACCAGGCGCGGCAGCAGCCAGGACATCCCGACGTCGCCGCCGGAGAGGCCGATCCGCACGAAGGCGGTGGCGAAGCGGGCCTCGGTAGAGGCGATCCGCAGGTCGGCCATCAGCGCCAGCGCCAGC
>JAENWU010000033.1 GCA_016649905.1 Thermoleophilia bacterium | reverse complement strand
ATTCGATGTGTCGAGCGCGGCACCGGCGCGAATCAGCAGCGCCAGGAGCAGCAGAAGCGCGATTGCGCCGTGCCCGCCGACCCGCGCGCCGGCTCCACCGCCCTCGCCGCCCAGGCCGCCTTCGAGCAGGCCGGCCTCGGCCCCGACGACCTCGACTGCGCCGAGGTCCACGACGCCAGCGCCCCGGCGGAGCTGATGGTCTACGAGCAGATCGGCCTCGCCGAGCCCGGCGGCGGCCCCGCCCTGATCGAGTCCGGTCGAACCAAGCTCGACGGCGCCCTGCCGGTCAACACCAGCGGCGGCCTGCTCAGCAAGGGCCACCCGATCGGCGCCACCGGCATCGCCCAGATCTGCGAGTCCACCTGGCAGCTGCGCGGAGAAGCGGGGGCGCGGCAGGTCGAGGGGGCTCGCGTGGCGCTCGCCCAGAACGGGGGCGGCTGGCTCGAGGGCGACTCGGCCGCGATGGCGGTGCATATCCTCTCGGCGGACTAGGCGCACAGGGAAGGTGGGCACCGCGCCATTTAACCCACCGCCTCTCGCCGTGGCCGGCAAAAACAGGGCGCCGATCATCGCGACCCTGTTCATATCTGGACAAGGTCTTGAGATCGTTCGAATCAATTTGACACTTTTTGAACGCACCGGATAGGGTCACGCGATGCCTCAGTCTGGTTCTCTGCACCCCGAGGGGTTTCTCTGGCCGCTATCCGAACTCACCGTCGATGGTCTCTTCGGCGACCGTGGACGTGGGTTGCCGCTCGACCCTCGGCTGACTGTCCTCACGGGTGAAAATGGCAGCGGCAAGTCAACGCTACTCAACGCGATCCATTATTTCGCGAACGAGAACTGGACTGGCCTCTTCCACCTACCCATGGCACACCTGCGACTCGACTTCGAAGATGGTCTGTTCTTAGACGCCCAATGGACTGCCGACGGTCTCGAGGTCCATGGAGCGGATGGTGCTTGGTACTTCGATGCCGAAGGTGCTGAGGAGTACCACCCCCAAGTTCTCGTCGACCTCCGCGAGCGACGTGCCGAAGGAGGAATTGACCGAATTCGCCATAGCGGCATGTGGCGTGGAGAGTTTCGATACGCGATTGACCCGGAGCAGCTTGAGGGCCTAGTCGCCCCTCTTTGGCTGGGGGAACTGGCTGAACGGTTTCAGACCAAGCTGATTTCGGCGCGCCGACTCGAGCACCGCCTTCGCCCCGATCCAGATGCCGCGGGTGAGGGAGCTCAGATTCCCGTGGTGGAGGAGTTCGCAACCGAGCTAAAAGACTTGATGAAAACCACGCTATCTGCCTATGCGACGGAATCACGCCGTCAAGAGAAGATCCTGCCAACGAAGATCGTTCAGGCAATGCAAGCCGGGCCCACTGAGGATCCCGAGCGACTCAATGCTGAGGTGGGCAGCCTCCGAGCCGACGTTCGAACTCTTGCTGATTCACTAGCGCGAGTTGGACTTTTTCAAGATGAGGACCCCGACCACCTCCCCGAGTACCCCAGCGATGATGTTCCGATCCTCCTTGCAGTCCGCGAGGTATATCGAGTGACGCAGCAACGCTTGGAGCAGCTAACCAAGCTACGAACCGACCTTCAGCTCTTCAGCGACTTCCTTAATGAGCGGCTCTCGAACAAGCACGTTGAGCTCAACCAACAGTTCGGCATCGCAGTCATGCTGGATTCTGGTGATCAGATTCGACCCAGCCAACTGTCCTCCGGTGAGCAACAGTTGCTCGCGCTTGCCTACGAGTTGCTATTTGGTTCCGAGCCAGAAACCATTGTCCTCCTCGATGAGCCCGAGCTTTCCCTTCATGTCGCTTGGCTTCAAGGGCTGCTCACTGCATTTTCAGACATGGGTGACAGCCGAGGGCTACAGTTCCTGATTGCCTCTCATTCCCCCACGGTGCTAAAGGGCCATCAAGCGCGGGAGCGCTCCCTCGATCTCGAGTCTCCTTGAGCCTCGCCGATCAGCTCACCCCCAGCGCCCTTGCCGTGGAACTCGGCTTGCTCGTAAACCGTATCCGCGGTATCACCGGCCTAGACATCGTGCCCATGATTGTTGTCGAGGGCGATGCCGACAACAGCGCGCTGTCACCGGTCTGTCGACTTGGCTCCGATGGAGTGTTTGTCGCTGGCGGTCGCACTCATGTCGAGCAGCTATTAAGCCATTTGAGGCGTGAGCCAATTGACGGTTGTGAGTGTGTCTTCTTGATTGATTGTGATGGTCAAGGAAAGACCGAGAATCTTCGCGAAGATGGAAGTCTTCTAGTAACCGAGACCTGCGACCTTGAGGCAGATCTCGTCCACTTGGGGGTCGCCACTCGCCTCATTGCTCGCTTTTTGCCTGACCCTGCTCAGGCTGCGGTCATGATCGATCGCGCTTGCGACCTCGCGGTTGTCATCTCTGTTGTACGGCGTGCCGCCCACGCCACTTCCGTGCGGATGAAGCATCCGAACGGCCGTCAGCTTCGCCTCGGCGATCTCCCCGGTGAGGAGATCGAGCACTGGGAGCGAACTACGCCCGCGTCTTCTGAAGTGCTGCCTGTGATCGCCGACGCCTTGGATTGGTCGCCGGTCGAGATTGACCGTGTTTCCTCACAGATTACGAGTATCGATGCTGACTTTGGCCGGACCTGCATGGGTAAGGATGCACTGGATGCATTGCACCGTCTTCTTAGTTCAGAGGGCCCCGGAGAGGTTCGGGGGTGGAGCTGCGAGCACTTCCACAAAGAAGTCTTTGCCGAGCTAGGTCAGCAGGATCTCGCTGGCTGGGAGGTGGGAAGGAGGTTGGCGGCGTGGCAAGTGAACGCTGGCCACGAACTGCTCAAGCCTTAGTCCTCGCAGCACACACCATCCCTAGTTCGTCGCAGCTATCGCCGGTAGCCTGCAATTAAGAACGAACTCCCGCCAGAGCGCGTCTGCTGTCCAGATATTTGCCCATCCTAAGTAGCCCCTTTGCCCATTCCTCGCTGACGACAATGCGAGAAAGTTGACACCACCGGAGGGAGGGCGCTTGACAGCCCGCGCCCTTCGAGAAACCCCGACCCATCCTGAGTGTCTGGCTCAAGGAGGGAATCGGATGCCCCCTCGTGCGAGCAGCTTTAGAAATTCGGCCAAGCGCTCGACCTCGGATGGGCGGGCGACTCTTCGGGCGCATATCCCAGCAAAGGCCGGGACATCCGATCCTCACGCCAAGCGGCGCAGAGGAAAGGTCAACCACGGCGGTCGAGCTCGGCCTGCATCTCGTCGGCTAGTACGGGGTGGTGGTAGGGGCCGGGGGCGCGGAGGGCGGCGATTACTTGGCGCCGGGTTTGCGGGTCTTTGTTCTGGCTGAGCTTGCGCTTGCAGACGAAGCGAGTGATCGGGAGGCGGATGCCGACGGTTCCTTTGGCGATCAGGGCGCCGGACTCGGGGTCGAGGGTGGCCGGCTCCGGCAGCTCGCGCTCGAAGCGTTCGACGAGTCTGGTCAGCACGGCGAGGTTCTCCTCCTCGTCGAGCAGTTGCGGAACCCCGTAGCAGTGGGCGACGGTGAAGTTCCAGGTCGGCACCGGCCTCGCCTCCGGCGCGTACCAGCTCGGCGAAACGTACCCGTGCGTCCCCTGCACGACGCAGAGGATCTCGCCCTCGCCCAGCCCATGGACCTCGTCATCAGGCTTGCCGACGTGCGTGAGGATCACCAACCCCTCAGCCCCCTCCTCAATCATCAGCGGGTAGTGCGAAGCCACCAGCCCTCCCCCACCCCCACTGACGATCATCCCCCAAGGATTCCCCCGCACCAGATCCCGCACCACCTCCGGATCGTCCACCTCGAAATCAGGGTTAGGCCGCACCACCTCATTATCCGCATCCACTCGGAGCCCCAGCTCATCGAAGCGCAGCCCCGACATCAGAGCGCCGGATATCTGTGTGGCTTGAGTGGAGGGACCGGGTGCCCCTCGAACGCGCGGCGTTAGTTTTTCGCTCGTCCGTCCTAGAGAGGGGCGGTGCTCCGGGCGAAAAACCCAGCAAGAGAGAGGGGCACCCGGTCCCTCTCACCCAACCCGCCCAGAATCAGCCGGCGCTGTTCCCCTGATGCTGCGCCAACTCCGCCTCGCCCGCCGCCGCATCCCCACCGGTGCTGGTCAGGTAGGCCTGCTCGACGTCGCCGATCCGTTTGCGGGCGTCCTCGCCAGTCAGGTCGAGGCCGACGCGGCCGCGGCGCATGACGATCGCGTGGTCGGTGTAGCGCAGCGCCTTGTGGGCGTGCTGCTCGACCATCACCACGGCGGTCTGCTGCTCGTCGGCAGCTTTGCGGACGGCCTGCAGCAGCCGGTCGACGACCAGGGGCGCCAGGCCGAGCGAGAGCTCGTCGGCGAGCAGCAGTTTGGGTTTGCGGCCGAGGGCGCGGGCGAGGGTCAGCATCTGCTGCTCACCGCCGGAGAGCAGGCCGCCGCGGACGCTCATCCGCTGGCCGAGCTCGGGGAACAGGGTCACGGCTTCTTCGGCGTCGACGCCGCCGATGCGGAGGTTGTCCCGCAAGCTCATCGCCTTGAAGACCGAGCGCTCCTCGGTGACGTATGACATGCCCGAGCGGGCGCGCTTGTAGAGCGGCGCGTTGGACTTGACGTCGGCGAAGGTGATCTCGCCCTCGATCAGCGGCAGTTCGCCGGCCAGGGCCAGCATCGTCGTCGTCTTGCCGGCCCCGTTGGGGCCGAGCAGGCAGAGGACTTCACCGGGGTTGACGTCGAAGCTGAGGTCGTGGACGACCGGCTGGCCGGCGTAGCCGGTGTACATGCCCTTGACCGAGATGACCGAATCCATCAGGAACCCTCCTGGCCCGAGATGCTCGCCGGCAGCGAGCCTTGTTTGGCGCCGACGGGATCGTCGGCCTCCTCCTCGCCGAGATAGGCGGCGACCACGGCCGGGTTGTTGCGGACCTCGGCCGGCGTGCCCGCGGCGATCTTGCGGCCGAAGTCGAGCACCACCAGCTCGTCGCAGACCGTCATCACGAAGTTCATGTCGTGCTCGACCAGCAGCACCGCGATCCCCCACTCTTTCGCCAGGCGCCTGACCAGGTGCGCGAGCTCGGCGGTCTCGGCGTCGCCGAGGCCGGCGGCGGGCTCGTCCAGCAGCAGGACGCTGGACTGGGTGGCGACCGCGCGGGCCAGCGCCAGCAGGCGCCGGCGACCGTAGGGCAGGTCCTCGACGAGGCGGTCGAGGTCCTCCTCGAGTTCGAACTCGTTGATCGTCGAGAGCACGGTGTCGGGCAGCGGCACGTCGACCGGCCAGACGAGGTCGCGGAAGTAGGAGCCCATGTCGCGCGGATCGCTCGCGGCGCGCAGGTTTTCCAGCACGGTCGAGTCCTCGAAGAGCTCCAGCGACTGGAACGAGCGGCCCATCCCGGCGCGAGCCCGCTTGGTCGCCGACCAGCGGCTGATGTCCTCGCCGTCGAGGCGCAGAACCGCGCCGGGCGAGGCTTTGGTGAAGCCGGTGACGGCGTCGATCAGCGAGGTCTTGCCGGCGCCGTTGGGGCCGATCAGGCCCATCACCTGG
Source organism: Thermoleophilia bacterium (assembly GCA_016649905.1). Taxonomy (GTDB): domain Bacteria; phylum Actinomycetota; class Thermoleophilia; order Solirubrobacterales; family 70-9; genus VAYN01. The sequence continues at coordinate 19,643 of JAENWU010000033.1, read as the reverse complement.
CCAGGCTTGACCGAGAGCGAAACGTCGTCGACGGCGACGGTGCCGCCGTATTTGACGGTCAGGTTGTCGACCTCGAGCGTCTTGCTGGAGACCTTGATCTGGCCCTCGCCCTGCGGCGCCGGCAGCACCCGCGGCTTGGGCTCCTTCGGCGCCAGGAAGGGCAGCACCCCGGCCAGCTTGGTCCGCAGGAAGGCGATCTGGGCGATCTGCTCTTTGACGATCCCGTTCTGGTTGACCAGCAGCAGCACGATCAGCGCGACGCCACCGATCAGCGGGATGTATTTGCCGATGCCGCTGTCGATCTCGTTCAGCAGCCGTTCGGAGAAGGCGCCGGGCGCCAGGGTGGCGCCGATCACCGGCCCGAACAGGTAGCCGATGCCGCCGATCATCGCGTAGGCGACCATCGTGATCGAGGTGAAGGAGTCGAAGATGGCGAAGCTGATCGAAGGGGTACGGAAGGCGGTCAGGATGCCGCCGAGGCCGGCGATCGCGGCGGCCACCGCGAAGGCGTAGAGCTTGGCGCCGGGGACGCTGATCCCGAGCGCGGCCGCGGCGCGCTCGTTGGTGCGCACCGCGATCAGCCTCCTCCCCGTTCGCCCGCGCCTGATGTTGCCGACGATCAGCGTCGCCACGACCAGGCAGAAGAGCGCCATCAGCCCGTAGCGGGTCGGGTGCGAGGCGGCGTTGATGTCGAGGCCAAAGATGCTCGGGTCGCCGATCTGGGTACCGCCGAAGCCGCCGGTGAAGTCGGTGTTGCTGAACAGCACCAGCTCGACCGCACTGCCCAGCCCGAGGGTTACGATCGCCAGGTTGATTCCGCGCGTTCTCACCGCCGGCAGCCCGAAGAGGACGCCGAGCGGCACGGTCGCGGCGATCCCGGCCAGGCAGCCGAGGATGAAGGGGATGTCGGTCGTCGCCAACAATCGGCCGCCGACCCAGGCCCCGAAGCCGGCGAAGGCGAACTGCGCCAATGAGAGCTGTCCCGTGTAACCGGTGAGGACGACGATCGAGAGCAGAATCACGGCGACGCAGATCGTCACCGTCAGGGCGTCGATCCAGATCGGCGACATGATCGAGAGCAGGACGACGCCGACGATCGTGGCGATCGCCAGCCCGACCTTGTGTATCTGGCCGGTCCCGATCGTTGGCAGGCGTTGCAGCAGGTAATCGCGCAGCGGCAGCGCCTGGCCGCGGATCACCAGCCAGAGCACGATCAGGATGAACGGAACCGCGGTGCCGACGCCGGTCTGGTCGACGTATCTGGTCACCTCGGTCTGGGCGATCCCGATCACCAGGCCGGCGATCAGCGCGATCGGGAACGAGCGGAAGCCGGCAACCAGCGCCGCCGCGGTGGCGGCGAGAACGAGGTTGGTCAGCACCGCCGGCTGCAGGGTGACGATCGGGACGATCAGGATCGCGGCGAGGCCGGCGAGGCCGCAGCCCAAGGCCCAGTTGAGGGTCGCGATGCGGTCGGGCGAGAGCCCCAGCGCCGAGGCCGAGCGCTCGCTCTCAGAGACGGCCGCGGTCGCCAGGCCGAAGCGGGTGTAGCGATAGAAAAGCCAGAGGCCGAGGGTCAGCGCCGCGGCGATCCCGAGCAGGATCAGGCGATCGGCGGAGATCACGATCGAGCCGCTGATGTCGACGATGTCGGTGGGCAGGTCTGAGGGAACGAACTTCGACGTCGCCGTGTAGCGGAGCACGGCTATCGCCTGCAGCGTTATCAGCACACCGAGCGTGGCGATCACTCTGACCAGCGGCGCGCTGTGGCGCAGCGGTTTCATGATCAGAAGGTGGACGAGGGCGCCGATGATCGCCGAGAAGGCGACGCCGGCTATCAACGCGGGGAGAAAGGCCCAGCCCTGGTTCGCGGTCAGCTCCCACCAGGCGTAGGCGCCGGCCATCCCGATCGCGCCGAGGGCGAAGTTGAGGACCCCGGAACCACGGTAGATGATGATCAGGCCCTGCGAGGCGAGCGCGTAGGTGGCCCCGATGCCGAGGCCCAACAGCGCGAAACGAATTACTTCCTCCACGAGTGCTCTCTTTCGGTCCTAGGTCGGGGTCCTAAAAACTGCCGGCGGCCCCGGGCACCTTCGCCCGGGGCCGGCCAGCCAATGCGGATCAGCCGAAGGGCGGACCGCAGTCCTGCGGTTTCGTACCACCGGCGATTTCAGAGACATCGGTGAATTCTTCGCTCACCGGAACGAGCTTGCCTTCTTTGAATTCACTGAACACGACACAGCGGTTGACCAGACGGTCGTAGCCTTCCGGCCCACCGTCTTTGTCCCAGGTCAGCGCGAAGTCCTCCGGCGGGACCATGCCCGGAAGATCGATCGTCGCGTTTTCAGCCGCTTTCAGGAACGATTCGTTGTCGAGTTTTTCGCCACCCATCGATTCGACAACCTGTTTGAACCCTTCGTAAGCGGCCCAGGTGCCCATGCCGCCGAGACTGTTGTAGTCCTGAGCGGAATCGGCTTCGAATTCGTCCAGCGCCGCCCGGTAGTCAGTCCACGCGGCGGTGGAGATATCCGGGTACATGCCGGCGTCGACGTCGCCCTCGACAACTTCCTCGAAGCCTTTGACGGCGTTTTCGTTGAAGTTGCCCTGCGGCCCGTACATCCGGGCTTCAGAGCCCGACTGCGCGAACGGGGGCATCCAGGCGATGTACGGCGTTTCGGAAACGATCATCACCAGGCAGTCGGCATCCCCGGAAGTCGCTTCCGCGACCTGCGGGCTGTAGTCCTGCGCGGTGGCCGGCAGGGTTACGAATTTGCCGATTTTCGTGCCTTCGGCTTTGGCCGCGTTTTCCATCAGCGGGATGAAGGCTTCCGCGCCTTCGATGATTACGCCGTTGATGTTTTTGCAGCCATCTTCGACAGCTTTTTTGACGAGGCCAACCGAGTACAGAGGCTGGTTGCCCATCGGGAAGCTGACCGGAGATACCAATTCCGAAGGTGCAATCGCGCAGCAGTTACCCCACTGAGCGGTTTTGCCTTTTTCGAGGATCGGGATGATCGCGTCACCGGTGAAGGTGAAGTTTCCGACCACGGCAACTGCGCCGCCGGCGACCGCTTCACGGCCACACGCGGATACGCCGGTCGGGGTTCCCCTCGCATCGCAGAAGTTGGCTTCGAGGGGTCGACCTTCGATGCCCCCGTGCGAGTTGATCCATTCCTCATAGACCCGCGCGGTTTCTTCGATGTTTTTGTACTGCGGCCCTTCGGTGTTTACGTCCGTGTAGGTCCACGTGACGATTGGCTCGCCTTTGGCTTCTTCGCCGCCTCCACCGGATTCAGTGGTTTCGGCCGTCGTGCCATCGCTCGTGGTGTCATCGCTGCCCCCACACGCGGTCAGCGCAAATGCGCAAATGCCGAGCGCGAGCAGGGCCAGCATAAGGGCCCATTTCGAACTCGTCGCACCGCGACGGTTCTGTTGCTTCATCGACTCTCCTCCTCGGTAGCAAACCGGACTTGAGGCAAGCGTAAGAGGGGTGATTGGGGCGCGGGTCAGCAGGCCCTAACACGCTTGGAGATTCACCAAGCGGCTTGCTGAAGCGGCGCAGGACCGATTCCAGGGGGCTACCGCGGCTGCCTGGGCGTTGGGGAGGCCGGGGGTGTCCCTCCCATTTCGCTGGGATTTTCGCCTTTAACTTCGGGTCCCGGCCATCTAAAGCTGAGCGCGAGACCGTCGTTATGCACGCAATGCGTGCATCAGAGCGGTCTCGCCTGGCTCACGGGAGCGACGCTGTCAGAGGACCCGGTAGACGCGGTACTCGACGATTGGGCCGGGGTGGAGGCGGCCCTCGCCGACGAAGAGGGTGCGGTTGACCCAGTCGTAGCGCGGGTCGCCGGTCTCCAGGCGTGGGGCGGTGCGGAAGTAGTGGTCTCCGTAGTCGCTGGAGCCCTTGCCGGCGTTGGCCCCCAGCGAGGCCTCGTTGTACTCGATGACGCCGAAATACTGGACGTAGATGTCGGCGCCGTCGTCGGTGTGGATCTGCAGCCTGACGTCGAGCCGGCCCCAGCCGTCGGGACCGATCAGTACCCAATCGCCGCCGCCGCTGCCGACGGTCCCGTTGATCCTCTCCCCCGTGACCGTGCCACCGGTCACCTCGCGGATTCGGCGGGTCCCGAAGGGGCCGTCGCCAACCGGCACCGCCGGCGCCAGCACGGCGTCGTAGGTGAACTCGTAGGCGAGGTCCATCGCTCTCAGCGCCTGAGCGTGACGCTGACCGGGCCGCGGCTGGCGCGGACGCCGCGGGTGCCGGCGTTGGCGATCAGGTCGCGCAGCCAGCCGAGGCCGGCCTCGCCGCCGATCGGGTAGATCGGCTCGATCGGGTTGTTGGCCGCGTACATCTTGTCGACGTCGTCGCCGGGGATCAGGTAGCGCAGCAGCAGCTCCTCGTCGGAGAGGTTCTCGCCGTACTCGGCGCGGATCTCCTTCAGGCTCGGCTGCGGGGCGCCGCCGGCGGCGAGGATCTCGCGGCCGCGCTCCGAGGCGGCGACGCGGTCGAGCAACTCGGCGTCGACCTCGCCCGGCGGGGTCCCGTACCAGCCGGCCAGGTACATCATGTTCTCGTCGGGGATCGTCGCGTAGCGCTCGCCCTGGACCACGTTCAGCAGCGCCTGGATCCCGACCAGCTGCGAGAACGGGGTCGCCATGATCGGCCAGCCCATCTCCGAGCGCACCTGGATCGCCTCCTCGAGCACGGCCGGCAGGCGCTCCTGCATGCCGACCTGCTTGAGCTGTTCGCGCAGCGTCCCCATCATCCCGCCCGGGAACTGCTGCTGGATCGCCGCGACCGAGTACTCGACCGGGGCGCCGCGGGCGAAGCCCTCGTCGTCGGCGAGCCCGCCGAAGTGCTCGGCGACCTCGGCGAAGCGGCTGTCGTCGACCGCGACCTCGTGGCCGAGCCGGCGCAGGTTGTCGACGGTGACCTCGGTCGAGGGCATCGAGACCCCGTTGGCCAGGGTCGAGATCGCCGAGTGGGCGATCCGCACCCCCTCCTCGACGCCGATGATGTGGTTGAGGTTGGCCATCGCGGTGCGGTTGTGGAAGTGCATCTCCAGCGCCGTCTCGCCGGCCGAGGCGCGCTGCTGGGCGAGCCGGATCCACTGCCGCGCCCGCTCCGGGCCGAGCACGCCGGCCTCGTCGCCGAGGATGATCGTCTCGGCGGCGTTGCCGGCGATCATCCGCGAGATCACGTCGGCGTAGTAGTCGTCGGTGTGGACCGGCGACTCGGAGAAGTTGAGCTGCGGCGAGGGCGCCATGCCGGCGTCGCGGGCGATCTTGGCGACGCGGATCATGTTCTCGGCGTCGTGCAGGCAGTCGAAGATCCAGAGGCTTTCGATCCCGTGCTTGGCGAGGCTGCGGATCCAGAGCTCGACGATCGAGTCGGGGGTCACGTTCATGCCGACGATCCCGTTGGTGCGGGTGCCGGCGCGCAGGGTCGAGCTCGGCAGCGAGGCGCGGATCGCGTCGAGTCCCTTCCACGGGTTCTCTTCGCGGAAGCGGACCATCACCTCGAAGATCGAGCTGCCGGTGAGGTCGACGATCCGGTAGCCGGCCGAGTCGATCGCGTCGGCCACGGGCAGCATCTGCCCGGCCCGCATCCGCATCCCCCAATAGCTCTGCTGGCCGTCGCGGAGCGACTGGTCGATGATCTCGATACGGGCCATCAGGCGGCCTCCTCCGGGTTGGCGTTCCATTCGGGCAGGAAGGTCTCCTCGACCCACTTGGTGTGGACGTTGCCGGCAACGACGTCTGGGTGGGCGAGCAGGTCGAGGGCGAAGCCGGCGGTGGTCTCGACCCCGCTGACCCGCAGGTGTCCCAGCGCCTGGCGCATCCGCGCCAGCGCCGCCTCGCGGTCGGGACCGCTGGCGATCACCTTGGCCAACAGCGAGTCGTAGTAGGGAGCGACTTTCCAGCCGGGGAAGCAGGCGCTGTCGACGCGGACGTCGGTGCCCTGCGGCGCGGCCCACTGCTCGAGCGTGCCGGGGGTCGGCGCGAAGTCGCGCTGGGGGGACTCGGCGTTGATCCGCACCTCGATCGCGTGGCCGCAGATGACGATGTCGTCCTGGCCGACCGAGAGGCCCTCGCCGCCGGCGATCCGCAGCATCTCGCGGACCACGTCGACGCCGGTGACGACCTCGCTGACCGGGTGCTCGACCTGCAGGCGGGCGTTGATCTCGAGGAAGCCGGCGGATCCTCGGTCGGGGTCGACGAGGAACTCGCAGGTCGCCGCGCCGGTGTAGTCGAGGGCGCCGATCAGGCGCACGGCGGCGTCGCCGATCTGCTTGTCGAGCGCCGCCGGCAGGTCGTGGGCGGGCGCCTCCTCGACCAGCTTCTGGTAGCGGCGCTGCAGGGTGCAGTCGCGGTTGCCGAGCTGGACGACGTTGCCGTCGGCGTCGCCCAGCACCTGCACCTCGACGTGGCGGGCGTGACGGACGTAGCGCTCGACGAAGAGGCGGCCGTCGCCGAAGGCGGCCTCGGCCTCACCGTGGGCCTGCGCCCAGGCGCCGGCGAGCTCGGCCTCGCTCTCGACCATCCGCATCCCACGGCCGCCGCCGCCGGCCGAGGCCTTGAGCAGAACCGGGTAGCCGATCTCGGTGGCGACCGCGCGCGCCTCCGCCTCGCTGGCGAGGACGCCGGAGCCCTCGTTGATCGGCGCGTCCAGTTCTTTGGCGAGCGCCCGCGCGGTCGCCTTGTCGCCGCTGCGCCGCATCGCCTCGGCGGAGGGGCCGATGAAGATCACGCCCTCCTCCTCGCAGGCCGCGGCCAGCTCGGGGCGCTCGGAGAGGAAGCCGTAGCCGGGGTGCAGCGCGTCGCAGCCGCTCACCTTGGCGGCGGCGACGACGCGGTCGACGTCGAGGTAGCTCTCGGCGGCGGCGGCGGGGCCGATGCAGACCACCTGGTCGGCGAGCTGGGCGCCGAGGCTGCCGCGATCGGCGTCGGAGACGGCGAGCACCGACTCGATGTTCTCGTCGAAGCAGGCGCGCACTACCCGGACCGCGATCTCACCGCGGTTGGCGATCAGTACTCGCCGCAGCTTCGCCATGCGGCTCGGCTCACCCCTCGGGATCGACGACCACGATCGCCTGGCCGAACTCGACCGCGGCGCCGTTCTCGACCAGGATCGCGGTGACGACGCCGTCGACCGGCGAGGAGACGTGGTTCATCAGCTTCATAACCTCGACGATCGCCACCGTCTCGCCGGCGCCGACACGTCCACCCACCTCAACAAAGGGAGGTGCGCCCGGCGAAGGAGCTCGCCAGAACAACCCCACGGACGGAGACTCGATTCTCGTCCCACTCTCGGGCACCTCGCCGGTCGCCCCCTCCGGGGGTGGCGCGGTAGGGGGGCCCGCCTCCGAGGAAGCTTTAGCTACCGGAGGAGGTGGGGGGTCCCCTGCCGCGACAGGACCCGCGGAGGGGGCGACCGGCGCCGGAGCAGCAGCAGGCGGCGGCGCATCAGGCAGCGGATCGCGGGACACGTGCAAGCGGTCGTCTCCGACGGTGACGACCATCTCCCGCCAGTCGCTGCGCTCAAAGGCGTCAAGCAGCGCCTTGATCGTTTCTGGACTCATCTCCATGAACTGGGATCTCCTCGGTCGCGGTCGGGGCGAGCAGGTTCGATGATAGGTAGGTGAAGGTCAATTTCCAGCAGGCGCTGACGGCGCCGGAGGGCGCCAGCGAGGTGGTCCTGGTCAGGCACGGGGCCTGCGATCCGCCGGCGCCGGACGGGCTGATCGGTGGCCGCAGCGATCCCGCGCTGAACGAGCGCGGCCGCGCTGAGGCGGCGGCTGCCGGCGAGCGACTGGCACGCGAGCCGGTCGCCGCGGTGTTCGTCACCCATCTGCGCCGCACGGTCGAGACGGCGGCGGCGATCCTCGATCGCCACCCGCTGGAGCCGGTCGTCGTCGAGGACCTCGGCGAGATCTACCTCGGCGAGTGGGAGGGCCACGGGATCCACGACCGCGGCTCCCGCGGCGACCCCGAGCTGACCCGGGTCTTCGCCGAGCAGCGCTGGGACCTGATCCCGGGCGCCGAGCCGCTCGACGACTTCGGGCTGCGGGTGCGGCGCGGGATCGAGACCGTCGCCGACGCTGTCGCCGACGGTGGGGTCGGCGTCGCCGTCACCCACGCGGCGGTGATCGCCGAGTTCTGCCGCCAGATCGCCGGCAGCGAACCCTTCGCCTTCCTGCACAACACCAACGGCTCGCTGACCCGGGTGCTGCGGATGCCCGAGGGCGGTTGGATCCTGATGTCCTTCAACGACACCGAGCACATCCACGCCTTCCGCAGCCGTGCCGGCGCGGGCGTTCAGGGGGATGAGCTGAGGGGCTGACATCGGTTCGGTGGCGAGCCTCGACGGCGGCTCGGCGTAGTGATACACCGGATCGAGTTGGTTCCCGAACCGCGGCCACGGCGTGGCTGTGGTTACCCCAACGTGCGGGGCCCGCGGTGAGGTCCCGCGGACTGTTGGATCCACAACCCCGGCGCCGCTTCCTGGCCCCGCGAACCGGCTCAGGGGCGAGGATCGAATCGATGTCATCCGGCGTCGAGGGATCGGAGACCAGCGATGGAGGGAGCGAGATGAGCGAGGACAACGGCGGCCGGGTCGCCGGCAAGGTCGCGGTGATCAGCGGCGCCAGCAGCGGGATCGGCCGCGCATCTTTTGAGCTCCTCGGGCGCGAGGGCGCCCGGGCAAGCCGGAGGAGATGGCCTACGCGGTCCTCTACCTCGGCTCCGACGAGTCGAGCTACTGCACCGGAACCGTGCTGGTCGCCGACGGCGGCTGCACCTCACGAAGCTTCCCCGCCTGAGCCGGCTGACTGCCATCGGGCATCTCGTCATCACTGAAAAAGGAGAGACATGAGCACTGAGGACAACGGCGGTCGCGTCGCCGGCAAGGTCGCGGTAATCACGGGGGCGAGCAGCGGCATCGGCCGCGCCTCGTTCGAACTGCTCGGGCGCGAGGGCGCCAAGGTCGTCGGCACCGCCCGCCGCGAGGAGAAGCTGCAGGAAGCGCTGGACGCGGTCGAGGCCGCCGGCGGCGAGGGCCTGATCGTCCCCGCCGACCTCGAGCAGGACGACACCGCCGACAAGGTGATCAAAGCGGCGATCGACAAGTTCGGGCGGATCGACATCCTCGTCTGCAACGCCGGCGTCGGCTGGCAGTACGGCGAGGAACACCCGGGCGCGATGGCGGCGATCCACGAGGCCTCGCTGGAGAACTGGCGCGACATCGTCGGCGGCGTCGACCTCGAGGGCTACTTCACGATGATCCACGCCGCCCTGCCGCACATGCTCGAGCAGGAAAGCGGCGCGATCGTCAGCGTCGCCTCGATGGCGGGCCTGACCGGCCTCTACGACGCCCACGCCTACACGGCGACCAAGGGCGCGCTCGTCAACCTGACCCGCTCGATGGGGATCACCTACGCGAAACAGGGCGTGCGGGCCAACTGCGTCTGCCCCGGCTTCATCGACACGCCCCTGATCGAGCCGGCGATCGGCCTCTTCAGCGACGACGCGACCCGCTGGGCGATGGTGCCGATGGGCCGCGCCGGCACGGCCCAGGAGATGGCCAACGCGATCCTCTTCCTCGGCTCCGACGAGTCGAGCTACTGCACCGGCACGGCGCTGCTGGCCGACGGCGGCTGCAACTCCCGCTCGTTCCCGGGAGGCTGAGCCGGACCGATGCGCTCCGTTCCGATCGATCAACTCACGGTGGGCGACGCCGTGGAATCCCGCAAGACGGTCTCCGAGACCGATGTCTACCTGTTCGCCGGCATCACCGGCGACTTCAACCCGATGCACGTCGATCACGAGTTCGCCAAGGGGACGCCGTTCGGCGCCCGGGTGGCCCACGGCCCGCTCACGCTCGCGCTCTGCGCGGGCCTGCTCGGGACCGAGCTGCCCGGGCTCGGGACGGTCGCGGTCTCCAACTACGTCGAGTACAAGGCGCCGGTCTTCTTCGGCGACACGATCGCGGTCCGGGCCGAAGTGGGCTCCCTCAACCCCGACCGAAACCGGGCGACGATGGCGATCACCTGGACCAACCAGGACGGCACCCTCGTCGCCGAGGGCTCGATGGTCGTCAAGCCCCCGCGCGAGCCGGTCACGCTGTAGAGGTAGATCCCCCCGAGCGCAAGCGGATCGAAGCTGGCGCTGGCAGTTGTAGCCAAGCCTGAGCGCTACACTTTCCTGGTTAGGCTCGCGCCATGGCGCGAGCCTAAACGCCGACTTCAGTCAGCAGAGCTTGCTAGGCTTATGGGGAAGGGTTTGTCTCGGCAACGGGGCACTCCCTTTTTTTATGCCTGTGGTGCCTCTACCTCGTCCAAGTCGGCCGTCTCGTCATCGGCCGCCGTTCGCTCGGTTCGAGGACGAAGATCCGGAATGTAAGCAATTCCCCAGATGTGCTTCCCGCGCTTGCCGATCCGCCGCTTGAGTGGAACCTCACGCCCGCTGTAACGAAGGTCGAAAGTCCTATCGGCAAAAGGCTTCAACTCCTCGCGCACCGGCTCGGGCATTCGGTCCAGCCGCAACCCCCAGTTCACGATGTATGCCACGAGATCCGCGATCTGGATTGCCGGCGTCAACTCGGAATGAACAAAAAAGGGCATCGGGATCATTCGCTCAGCCCGTTGCTGTCCCCTTCCCGTCTCTCGGAAGTACTTGTGGATCTGATCCATCAGTCGCTGGGAAAGGGCCGGGTCTTGCTCGTCGAAAATCAAAACACCGTGATCGTGATCCTCCTGGTCGCAGACATGGCAATGAATCCGCTGAAAGAGATAGGCAAAGTCCTTCCTAAGAATTGATCGATCACGCTGTTGCGGCGCATCCCGCGGCACGATTGACGCAAAAACGGTCATCCCAAAATCCGCAGCCAGACCGAGTGCCCGTTCAACAAAAATCAACTTGGCCTGAGCGAGGGCAGCCAATTCTTCGCGGCCGACGTCGTCCCCCTTTTCATTTTTCGTCAAGAGCCGGTCGACGGCGGCATTACGTTGCGCATCAGGCAAGGGACCAAGAAGCGCAGCATGGCGAAAAACCCGCGTCTTTAACAGTTTCGCGCCTTTGATCTCGTACCCCATCTCAGGTGGAAATCGCAGAACTGCTGCGCTTAGGTCCATGAACGCCTGCGTAAGCGGCCAGACGTCTGCCTCTCGAATCGCGACACCCGCCAGGACCACACAGGGCGCCTGCTTCAAATCGATGCCGCTCTCATCAACGAAATAGAGCATCCCGCGACCCTAGCCGCTGGGGCAGGGTCCGGAACCCCTGTGTCTGCGTTCGGTACGTCAGCGTTTACGGCCCAAGGTGAGGCCGGAGAGGCCGATGCCGCCGTCGACCGGGATCCAGGTGCCGGTGACGTAGGCGGCAGGGTCGGAGCAGAGGAAGGCGACCACGGCGGCGATCTCCTCGACGGCGGCGAAGCGGCCGGCGGGGACCTGGGCGAGAGCGCGCTCGCGGACTTCGGCGGGCATCGCCGCGACCTTCTCGGTCTCGACCATCCCCGGCAGGACGGCGTTGACGGTGACGCCGTCGGGCGCCAGCTCCAGCGCCAGGGTGCGGACCAGACCGAGCAGGCCGGCCTTACTCGCCGCGTAGGCGGCCTGGCCGGCGAGACCGTCGGTGGCGGCGGTCGAGGAGATCGCGACGACGCGACCCCTCCCCCGCTCCCGCATCCCGGCCAATGCCGGCTGCAGGGAGAGGAAGGCGCCGGTCAGGTTGACGTCGAGTTCGCCGCGCCAGGACTCCTCCGAGACCTTCTCGGCCGGGGCGATGCGGTCGACGATCGCGGCATTGGCGACGACCGCCTCGACCGGGCCGAGCCCGGCCTCGGCCCGTGCGTGCGCCTCGCGCGCCGCCTCGGCGTCGCGGACGTCCCAGGCGAGGCCCATCGCCTCCCCCCCGCGCTCGCGTACCAGCTCCGCGGTCGCCTCCGCACCCTCGAGGTCGCACGCGGCGACGGCCCAACCTTGCGCCGCCAGCTCCAGGGCGATCGCCCGGCCGATGCCACCCGCCGCGCCGGTCACCAGCACGCTCACGGTTTCCGCTGTTCCTTTTGGTCGCTATCCGGACAAAAGGAACAGCGCAGTCCTGGCAGGAGGCTCACGCCGCGCCGCGCTCCAAGCCGTACCGCCGCCAGTACTCGTCCGGGATCTTCTTCGGGTCCTTGTACCAGTACCAGGTGCAGGGATCGTGGTCGAAGTCCTGCGGTGGCTTCGAGGGGTAGAGCGGCATCCCGTACCAGCGGATCGGCAGCAGCTCGTTCATGAAGGCGCAGTGGGTGCAGTAGAGCGGGAACCCCTCGCGACCGTAGGACCAGTCGTGGGCTTTTTCGGTCACCCCGTAGGGGTCCTCGCCGCCGTAGGCGCCGTTGCGCCAGAGCCGCTGGCCGGAGCCGCAGGGGTTCATCTCGAAGGTGAACTTCTCCTCGTCCTCGGTGACCGTGAAGGCGCCGGGGTTCTGGCCTTTGCCGCTGGTCGAGTGGGCGCGCCAGGTCGCCGCCAGCGCCTCGACGACGTCGCGGCGGTCGCGTTCGAGGATGCTGCCGGTGTCGCGCTTCCAGCCGCGCTTCAAGGACTCTTCCCAGGCCTCGCCGACGCCGTCGTCGCCGAGCTTTTGCTGGATGTAGGTGACCAGGCCCAGCATCGACTCGGCCATCAGGTCGTGGAGGAAGCGCCACTCGTGCCGCATCCCCTTGCAGAGCTCCAGCGCCAGCTCGTGCTCGCCGGCTTCGATCGCCTCGATCGCCCGGTCCATCGTCGGCACCGACATCCGCTCCAGCTCCTCGCTCGTGAACCAGCGCTCATCCGGCATCGAAATGCTCCTTCAATTTGAACTTCTGCACCTTCCCCGAAGGGGTCAGCGGCAGCTCGTCCAACACTCTCAGGTGGGCGGGGATCTTGTAGCGGGCGACCCGGCCCTGCATCTGCTCGCGCATCTGCTCGTCGCTCAGCGACGCCCCGTCGGCCAACCGCACATAGGCGGCGCAGACTTCGCCGTAGCGCTGGTCGGGGACGCCGATCACGGCGACGTCGGCGACCGCCTCCAGCTCGCGGATCGCGTTCTCGATCTCGGCCGGGTAGATGTTCTCGCCGCCGCGGATGATCATCTCCTTGGCCCGGCCGGTGATCGAGACGTAGCCGTTGCCGTCCATCGTCGCCAGGTCGCCGGAGCGCAGGAAGCCGTCGGGGCCGATCGCCTCGGCGCTCGCCTCGGGGTTGTCCCAGTAGCCCTTCATCACCAGGGCGCTGCGCGAGCGCAGCTCGCCCTCGACCCCGAGCGGGACCGGCTCGGTGCCGCCCGGCTCGACCACGTCGACCTCGACGTGGGGCAGCGCCGGCCCGACCGTGGTCGTCTGCAGCTCTTCGAGATCGCCCGGCAGGGTCGCGCAGATCACCGGCGAGGCCTCGGTCATCCCGTAGGTGTTGTTGATGCCGACGCCGTAGCGCTCGATCCAGCGCCGCATCACCTCCGGCGGCACCGGCGAGCCGCCGGTGACGATGATCTCCAGCGAGCTGAGGTCGCGGCCGTCCTTAGCGACCTGCTCTTCGAGCCCGATCATCATCGTCGGCACCATCGAGGCCGAGGTGCAGCCCTCCTCCTCGATCGTCCTCGCGATCCGCACCGGATCGAAGCTGACCGCCGGCATCTGGGCCGAGCCGGTGGCGACGCTGCCGAGCGTCGACATCACGCAGCCGCCGCAGTGGAAGTAGGGCATCGGGTTGGAGTGGCGGCCGTGCTGGCGCAGCGTCGCCCGGTGGGCGAAGAGGCGGGCATCGTTGACGATGCCGGCGTGGCTCAGCTCGGCGCCCTTCGGGAAGCCGGTGGTGCCGGAGGTGAACTGGATCTGCGAGGTGTCCTCAGAGCGGACCGCGGCGGCGCGGCGCTCGAGCCGACCCGCGTCGACGGCGTCGCCGCCGGCCAGCCACTCCTCCCAGGAGGGTGCCCCCTCCGCCTCGCCAATCGGGACCAGCAGCCGCACGTGGTCGAGGTTGGCGCTGGCGGCGACGGTCATCTCCCAGAGGCTGGCACCGCGGTTCTCGGGCAGCACGAAGCAGGCCGTCGCCTTCGCCTTGGCGAGCACGAACTCGACCTCGCTGAGGCGGTAGAGCGGGTTCATCGGCACGACCACGGCGCCGGTGTAGGCGGCGCCGAACTGCAGCTCCAGCCACTCGGGGATGTTGGTCGCCCAGATCCCGAAGCGCTCGCCCGGCTCGATCCCGGAGGCGATCAGTGCCTGGCCGACGCGCCGCGCCCGCTCGCGCAGCTCGGCGAAGGTCCAGCGGGCGGAGATCCCGATGTCCTCGTAGGCGGAGAAGACGATCGCCTCGTGGTCGGGCCACTGGTCGGCCGCCTCGTCGAGCAGGCCGCCGACCGTGAGGTCGCGCAGCTGCGGCTCTTCCCCCCGCTCGGGAACCCAGTGGGAGATGCCGGCCTTGGCGATGCCCATCGCTGCCGGCCCTCAGTCGAGGCGCAGCTCTTGGAACGGAGCGTCGCCGGGGTAGGCGGTTTCGGTCGCAAGGCGGACGCCGCAGCCGGGGCAGCAGTAGTCGCGCCAGACGACCTCCTGGTCGACGAACTTGGCCGGGTCGGGATGGCTCGGGTTGAGCGAGCGCAGCGGCCGCTCCAGCACCGCCATCTTCTCCTTGGCGTTGGCGGCGAGCGGGCCGAGGTCGGTCGCGCAGCGGTGGCAGCGCAGGACGCCGGCGTCGCGGTCGATCAGGTAGGCGTCGCCAAAGGCCTCCGCGCCCGCGGGCGCCTGCACCAGCGGCGCCAGCTGCTCGCGCTCGGCGCCGCAGTCGCGCAGCCGTTCCAGCAGCCGCCGCTCGCGCAGCTTCGCGGTCGCCTCGGCGTCGACGCCACCCGCCTCGTTCAGCTTCACCGCGTAGAGGTCGTCGGCAGCCCGCGGGCTGACGGCGCCCTCGGCGACGTCGGTGAGGACCGCCTCGGGGTCGCGGGTCAGCGGGTCGCCGTAGCCGCCGGGGGCGAGCCAGTTCCAGTAGAGGACGTCGTCGTCGGTGACCGGGAAGCCGTCGCCCTTGCCGTCGACCTCCAGCTCGGTGCCCTCCAGCTGGTCGAGGTCCTGCGGCATTTCGCCGGCGGCGAAGCGCTCCCGCAGGTCAGAATTTTGAATCACCCGGGTGGCCATGATCGAGCCGGGGTCGCCGCCGAAGAGGCCGGTCGTCTTCGGGATCCCCTCGTTGCAGTAGAGGCCGAGGAAGGACTCACCCTTGTGCGGGACGTAGGCGATCTCGCCGCCGTTGCCGGCGCGCTGGCGACCGGCGCCGCCGGAGTCGGGGTGCTCGCGCCGGAACAGGTAGAGGATCGGCCAGTCGGCCTCGTAGGCCTCGACGTTCGGCCCGCGGCCCTCGGGGATCCAGAAGTGGCCGTTGGCGAATTCGCCGTCGCGGCCGAAGGTGGCGCTGCCGCCGCCGAGCATGTTGTCGCCCATGCCGCCGACGTAGTAATCGCCGCGCTGGTTGTCGCCGGCGACGAAGTGGCAGGGCCACTGGGCGCCGTCGGGGGTGACCGCGTTGGCGCGCATCTGCTCGTCGCTGGAGGCGAGCATCATCTTCGAGACCAGCGCGTTGCCAAGCGAGACCGCGGTCTCGGTCGCGTAGACGCCGGCCGGGCTGACCGCGGCGCCCCAGTCGGGCGAGGTGATCTTGCCCGGTTCGGGGTCGAATTTGCAGAGCCGAGCGGCGCCGCCGATGCAGCCCATCTGGCCCGGCAGCATCAGCACGTTGATCGAGCCGAGGATCGCCCCGCGCCAGGCGGCGAAGCCGACGTTGATGGCGCCGACCTGGTCGTGGGTGCCGACGTTGTCCCAGATCAGCTCGCGGCCCACCTTGCGAACGGTGGTCTGGACGGGGTAGGTGCCACGGTCGCCGGTCCGTGAGACCTCCTGGATCAGACGGTCGGAGTAGACCCCGTCGGGGATCGTGTCGAGGGCCTGTTCGAAGGCGCGCTGGCTGGCGTCGAGCGCCCGCCGCATGACTCCCTTGACGACCGCCTTGCCGTACTTGTCGACGAGGCCGAGGATCCGCGAGCGGGCGGCGTTGTTGCCGGCGATCGTCGCCCGCAGGTCGAGCGAGAGGTTCTCCGGCGTGCGTGAGCAGCGGCGGTAGAGGGCCTCCATGTCGCTGACGATCTGGTTGTCCTCGACGATCTTGAACGGCGGGAAGGAGGGCGGGTCCCAGAAGGCGTCCTCGGCGTTCGGGCAGAAGGAGCCGGGGACGGTGCCGCCGATGTCGTTCTGGTGGGAGATGTTGGCGACCCAGCAGAAGACTTCGCCTTCGACGAAGACCGGGCACATCAGGCCGACGTCGGGCTGGTGGGCGGTGCCGATGATCGGGTCGTTGCAGAGCCACATGTCGCCGTCGACGACCCGTTCGCCGCGGTTTTCGAGGATGTAGCGGGTCATCATGTCGAGCATTCCCGACATGTACTGCAGGCAGGGGCCGAAGTAGAGGAGCTCGGCGTCCTCGGTCATGATGCAGGGCTGGAAGTCGCGGATCTCGACCGTGATCTGGGAGACGGCGAGGTTCTCGATCTCCCGCACGTGCTCGGCGTTGGCGTTCCAGAGCCCGTGGCGGACGACCTCGTAGGTGATCGGGTCGATCTCGGTCTCGGCCTCGGTGTTCAGGGTCAGGTTCGGCGGCACCTTGACCGGGCCGGTCGGGTTGAAGGCGTGGTCGGTGCCGTCC
This sequence comes from Thermoleophilia bacterium, assembly GCA_016649905.1. Taxonomy (GTDB): domain Bacteria; phylum Actinomycetota; class Thermoleophilia; order Solirubrobacterales; family 70-9; genus VAYN01. The sequence continues at coordinate 2,928 of JAENWU010000033.1, read as the reverse complement.
CAGAACTCGGGCGGGCGCTGCGGGCGCTCCCGGTCGGCGCTCGGGGCGGTGGCGGTGGTGGGGTTCATCTCTCTGCCTCCCTCTACGCGGACTCGGATTGGTTGTTCAGGTTCATGACGAAGTCGCCGGTCTGGCGGCGCTCGCAGGTGGTCCCGGGCGGGACCACGATGCCGGTGATCGCGAGGTCGATCACGGCCGGCCCCTCGACGACCTCGCCGAGCGGCATCGCGTCGCCGTTGTAGACGGCGGCGTCGACGGCGCCCTGGCCGCGCTCGAAGTAGACCTCGCGGGAGCCTTTGCGGAACTCCTCGCCGCTGGCGACGTCGAGCCGGTCGAGATTCGAACTGCCCATGACGATCGCCGGCTCGAGCCGGATCGAGACGATCTCGACGCGGGCCCCGGGCAGCAGCGCCACCTCGCCGTAGCGTTCGGTGTAGAGGTCGACGAACTGGCGTTTGACGTCCTCCAGCGTCGCCGCCGTGATCGGGCCGTCGGGGAAGCGCATCTCGAGCTCGTGGCGCTGCCACTGGAAGCGCATCCGCGCGAAGCGGCGGAACTCGAAGGCGTCGACGTCCTCGCGGGCGGCGAGCGCCTCGCGGGCCTGGTCGTAGAGCCCGTCGAAGGCGCCCCGGACCTCGCTGGTCTCGAACGGCTCGATCAGGACGACGGAGGATTCGTACTGGTAGCGGATGTCCGCCTGGGAGATCCCGAAGGCCGACCAGACCGAGGCGGCCTCGCCGGGGACGACGATCGTCTCGACGCCGAGGTTGGCGGCGTAGCCGGCGGCGTGGAAGGGGCCGGCGCCGCCGTAGGACATGAGGACGAAGTCGCGCGGGTCGAAGCCGCGGCCGATGATCTCGTTCTCCAGGGCGTTGGCCATCTTCGCGTTGGCGACCTCGACGATGCCGAGCGCGGCGTCGGTGAGCGAGAGTCCGAGCGGGTCGGCGACCTTCTCCTTGATCGCTTTTTCGGCGAGGTCGCGGCGTGGCTGGAAGCCGCCGCGCTCGCCCTTGGAGCCGAAGGTCGCCTCCGGGGCGATGTAGCCAAGGATCAGGTCGGCATCGGTGACCGTCGGCTCCTCGCCGCCGCGGTCATAGCAACAGGGGCCGGGCAGCGAGGACGCGCTCTGGGGGCCGACCCGCAGGCCGCCGCCGAGCTCGTCGATCCAGGCGATCGAGCCGCCGCCGGCGCCGATCGAGATCACCTCGACCGCGGGGACGCGGTAGCGCCACTTGCCGAGCAGGGTGTCGTCGGCGGCCAGCGGCTCGCCGTCTTTGATGATCCCGACGTCGAACGAGGTCCCGCCCATGTCGGAGGCGATGATGTCGTTGCGGCCGAGGTCCTCGGCGATCCGGGCGCAGCCGATCAGGCCACCGACCGGGCCGGAGCCGATCGTGAAGATCGGCCGGTCGGCACCGAGGCCGAGCGGGACCATGCCGCCGTGGCACTGCATGATGTGCAGCTCGCCGGCGAAGCCGACGTCGGCGAGGCGGCCCTGGACACCGTGCAGGTAGGTGCTGGTGACGGGACCGACGTAGGAGTTGATCAGGGTGGCGACGAAGCGCTCGTACTCGCCGACCGCCTTGGAGATGTCGCTGGAGATCGTCACGAAGACGTCGGGGGCGCGCTCGTTGACGATCTCGCGGGCGCGCTGCTCGTGGGCGCCGTTGCGGACCGACCAGAGGAAGGCGATCGCGATCGTGTCGACGCCGGCGGCGAGCAGCTTGTCGGCGGCCTCGGCGACCGCGGCCTCGTCGAGCTCGACGACGACGTCGCCGTCGGAGTCGATCCGCTCGGCGACGCCGAAGGTGCGCTCGATCGGGACCAGCGGCTCGGGCTTGCGGGTTTCGGCGAAGCGCAGCAGGTTCTCGGGCGGCTCGCCGGTGGGGCGGCCGAGCCCGCGCATCGTCCGCACCGTGTCCTCGAAGCCGCGGGTGGTGATCAGGCCGATCGCGGCGCCCTTGCGCTCGACGACGATGTTGGTGGCCACGGTCGAGCCGTGGGAGATCAGCCGGTCCATCCGCGTGTAGAGGTCCGCGGAGGACATCCCCAGCTGCTCGCCGGCGGACTCGATGCTGCCGAAGAAGCCCGACTGGAACGAGTCGTTCGGCGAGGACAGCGCCTTGCCGTAGGCGACGCGGCCGTCCTCCCCGATCAGCACGCAGTCGGTGAAGGTCCCGCCGATGTCGACACCGCAAACAAGTCCAGCCACAGATCCACTCCCTCCTCGGTCGCCTCAGGCCACAGTAGCCCCGACCCCGAGCGGCGCCAGCCGCCTCTCCCCCGGGCCTTAGGGGTCTTCCAAAGCACTCTAGACGCTAACTGACCGCACGGTCGGTCAGCGTGCTAGATTCAGCCGGTGGAGGCCGTTCGCTGGCACTCGGCTGGTGACCTACGGCTCGACGAAGTCGAGCTGGAGCTGCCGCTTGGCCCAGGGATGATCGAGGCCGAGGTCGCCTTCGCCGGCATCTGCGGATCCGACGTCGCCGAGTTCAAGGCCCCCTTCGCGATCCGCCCCGGGCGCGACCATCCGCTGACCGGCCAGCAGCCGCCGCTGACCCTCGGCCACGAGTTCTCCGCCGTCGTCACCGCGATCGGCGAGGGCGTCACCGAGGTGGCGCCGGGCGACCGCGTCTCCGCCGACGCCTGCTGGCGCTGCAACAAGTGCGAGGCCTGCGTCTCGGGCCGCTACAACCTCTGCCGCCTCAGCGGCTCGATCGGCCTCTCCTCCGACGGCGCCTTCGCGCCGCTGGTCCGCTTCCCCGCCTACTGCGCGGTGCCGCTGCCGGATGCGGTCGGCGACGAGATCGGCGCCCTGCTGGAGCCGCTCGCGGTCGGCCTGCACGCGCTCGACCGCGGCGGCGCCCGCGCCGGCGAGCGCCTGGTCGTGATCGGCTACGGCCCGATCGGCGCCTGCACCGCCCTGGT
>JAENWU010000096.1 GCA_016649905.1 Thermoleophilia bacterium | reverse complement strand
TAAGCGCGCCGGATTCAACTCCAGCGGTGCGTCGCAGGGGCCAACCTTGCCGTCTCGATCAGCAGATACAGGGGTGAGCACGAGCGGCGCATTCCTTCGCCGAGGTCCGAGGGGCCACCAGCCGGATGGAAGTGGGCCTAACCCGACAGGATCGAGTTTTCGCACCCCGCAGGCGAAACGGCATGGGAGCAACCTATTCGGCCCGAGGCGGCCGATCATCCGCGCAGACGGCGGTGCTTGTTGCGGGAAACTACGGATGCCCCAGATGAGAGAAGATCGCGCCCTCGCCGAACTCAGTGGCGCCGCCCTGCGGCTGCCGTAACTGGCGCTCGAGCGGGGCGTCGCCGACGGCGATCGCGCCGTGCCGCTGAGCGACGGCGAGGAGATCGCGCTCGGCGCGATAACCCTGCGCGCTCTGTCGCTGCCGGGCCACACCACCGACATGACCGGACTTCTGATCGAGGACCGCGCGCTGATCGGGGGCGACTCGCTTTTTGCCGATGGGATCGCGCGGCCCGATCTCCAGCGCGGCGACCGCGAGGGAGCCCGGGCGATGGCGCGCACGCTTCACACGACCCTGCACGAGCGGGTGCTGGCGCTCGGCGACGACACTGTGCTGCTTCCCGGGCACGCTCACCCCGGTGTGCACGCGGAGGCCGTCGCCCCGCGCCTCGCCGAGGTGCGCGCCGCGATCCCCGAGCTGTCGATCGAAGACCCCGAAGAGTTCGCCCGCGAGGTGACGGCCGCGATGCCTCCTCGCCCCGCGAACTACGAGGCGATCATCGCCGTCAACTCCGGGACCCATCCCTTCGACCCGGAGCTGGAGACCGGCGCCAACAGCTGCGCCACCCGGCTCAACCGCCCTCTCCATCGTGGATTTCTCACATGGCGCGGTTCGGATTTCCGCGCCAGCCACCCTGGCGATCGAGGCATTGAGGTCCCCCTTTGGTTGAGCTCGGCAAGCTTGTCGTCGAGCTGCCTGCGCGCCGCGTCGCTAGGTAGTTACCCACGCCTCCCCTGCGGCGCGGCGCGGAAGTCCGAAAGCGTCGTGGCGCCTAGCGTGCCCGTATGGGTCAGCAGACCGGCTACGACTCCGCTCACTCTCCCCGTCCGCGGGCCGACCAGCTCATCCACAACGCCTACATCACCGATGGCCAGCGGCTATTCCGGTGTCTGCCGGCGAGCGAGGGATCGATGCTGATCCTCGAGGACTGCAGCACCCCCGAGCTCATCCTCTGCGAGGCCGATGAACTTCTCCAAGCAGAGCTGCGCTTGGTCAGGCCCGGCTTTTCCCTCGAGCCAGATCTGCGACCCCGAGCGCCGGTCGTGGCAACGTGAGTCGCCGGGGTCCCGGCCAGCTCGCAGCGAGGGCGTGGAGTGTGGCCGTAGCTGCACTTCTCGTCATCGGTTTCCTTGCTCACAGCGCCGAGGCGATGGCTCAACGTCCAAGTCCCTACCGCCATAGCCTCAGCCGGGTCGACGCCCACCTTCGCTTCGCGATCGAATTCGGCCCGCGGGAGCTGGGAGAGGACCTCCGCTCCTCAGAACTCGTTTGCCGGCTGGGGCTGACGAGCGAAGAACGGGGCGAAGCGGAGAGGGCCGCCGCCGACTGGAGCACGCTCGACCAACTCGTGGAGAGGCTCGACATGCCAGCGGCAGCGGCGGTCCAGGGTGCCTTCGAGCGGGCAGGTTTGACCCTCCTCAGCCTGCGAGAGAAGTTCTCGGCAGCGTGGCGTGGGGATCATCCGAGAATCGCCGAGCTGCGCAAGGGCGTGGCACAGACTCGACGTGGCATCCGAGCCATGCGAGTGGCGGTGCGGCAAATCGAGGCCGCCTTTCCGGCGTGGAACGAACGTCAGTGCAACGCCGCCACCGCAGCAATTCAGAACGGAGCAGCGAATCTCCCCGCTGGACTCGAACTGATCAACGGGGGCATGCAGGGCCTCTGGCGGTTGTGAACCCTCGGTTCCACCTGCGGCTCCATCCCCACTCAATCCAGGATCGGCCGCAACTCTTCCGGCAGGATCGCGCGGACGTCCTCGATCTCTCCCGCGGTGACGTGGCGCCGCAGTACTGCCGACGCGGCACTCACCGCGTAGGAAGCTGAGGTCTCACCCTCGAGGCTGGCGTCCTCCGCCACACGATCCAGGAAGTCGGCGAGGTTTCGGTAGCGAACGGGGGTTGCGCTTGGCTTCCAGCCCTCGTAGTAGATGCCGCGGACTAGCTCCGGGAGCTGAGCGGCGAGCTGCGCCGCCTCGTTGACCGGGAGACGGTCACGCAGGGCATGCAGATAGGCACGGAGCACTCGATAGGCCTGGCCGTGATCGTCGGTACCGAGCTCCTCGGCCACCTCGTTCACCCAGATGTGGGCTTTCTCAACGCTGCGCGCGATGATGCTTGGCTCGTTCATATAGCCAAGCTATGCCCGTCAATTGCGCTGGGCATCGGTGGAAAGCCGAAGCCATCCAAGTGGTTCTCCCCGATCGACGGTTTGAACGTATGCCGTCGGCGTGCCGGCGCGGGACATCCTGCTCGGCGGCGGCAACATCCACTGCATCACCCAGCAGGTCCCCGCGCCAGATTGAGCTCTTCCGTCAGCGCGGGAAGTCGATGAGACCTTCGACCTCGGCGACCAGCCGGGCCGGCTCGACCTCGACCCCGAGGCGCGTCGGCAAGACGCCGACGAGGTGGTTCAAGGGATCGCGCTCGGCGAGCTGCCTTTCCACGATCTCGACCCCGGCATCGGAAACGCGAGCGGGGTCTTCCTCTCGCTCCCTCGCTCGCCGCAGCAGGGTCCGCCGGGAGCAGGTGCACTCGACCACCAGGCTCGGGTGGCGCTCCTCTCCGAGCCCCTCTTCGAAGCTCTCGCAGTCGGCCCGGCGATTGAAAGTCGCGTCGACGATCACACCCGAGCCATTTCCCAGCGCCTCTCGCGCTGCATGACCCATCTCCCGGTAGGTACGGGCGCTGAGCTCGTCGGCGTAGATGCTCTCCTCACCGCGCTCTTCGGGGCCTATCCCCGCGATCTGCTTGCGGATCCGATCCGAGGACACGTGCGGCCAGCCGCTGGCCTCCGCCAACCGCTCCGCAAGAGTCGTCTTGCCGGTCGCCGAGACGCCGCAGATCAGCAGGAGCATCGGCCCGCGGGCGTGCCATGCGAACCGGTGGCCCAGTTCGACCAGGTCGCGAGCCTCGGCTTCCTTCTCCGCGCAGCCGCGATCACCGATGTCGAGCTCGAGCACCCGCTCGCAGGCGACCACCGCCCTGACCCAGGCGCGATAGGCAGCGAAGAAGAAGAGCAGCCGATCGTCCCCGGGGTCGCCGCCAGCGAGGCGATAGGCGTCGATCAGCTTCGACATCAGATCCTCGCGGCCGAGACGGGCCAGGTCCATGACAAGGAAGGCGAGGTCGGCGGCGACGTCGATCTCGCGCAAGCCTCGCTCGAACTCGACGCAGTCATAGATATAAAGCGGCGCCTGCTCAGGGAGGATCACGTGCTCTGCGCGCAGGTCGCCATGGCCCTCGCGGATACGTCCCTCCCCTGCGCGCGCCACGAGCAGCGCTTGCTCGTTGATGAGAAAGGCGGACGTGAAGTCCTCGGCGGCTCGCAGGCGATCCTGCTCGAGGATGCGACCCCCGGCCTCCTTGAGAGTGGTCAGATTGTCCAGCAGGGGGGCGGCGAGCCGGGTCACGGAGCGGCGCTCGGGTGGTACGACCGACGCGGCGGCGTGGAAGTGGGCGATGCGGGTCGCGACCGCCCCGATCTGCCGTCCGTCGATTTCGCCCGTCAACGCCAAGGCCGCGACGCTCCGATCCTCCTCGACGGCCCGCATCTCCACCGCATACTCGATCGCCCTGCGGTCATCTGCGGGGGCCAGCGAGTAGCCGTCTCCCCGCGGGACGATTGCGACTATCCCGAGGTAAATGCCGGGGGCCAGCCGACGGTTCAGGCGAACCTCCTCAACACACATCTCGCGGCGACGCTGCAGAGTCCCGTAGTCGAGGAAGGGAAGGACGAGGGGCTTCTTCACCTTGTAGGCGAGCCCGGCGGCTCGGAACACCCACGAGATGTGGGTCTCCCGGAGTTCAACTGTCCGAGGGTGTCGAGGGTAGAAGGCGGGCTCGAGCATTGCTTCTACGAAAGCCGGCGGAGGCGAGATAGCGGCGGTCACAGGCCGCGAGCTCCATGGGTGAATAGATGCGCTCCCATGCCCGATGTGCTGTACGACAAAGTCGAACTCGGCGACCTATCCATTCGGTCGGCTTGAGCGGCTCATTCCGGGAGGAACCAGGAGCACCGAGCAGGGAGCCCGGTGCACGACTCGCTCGCTGACGCTCCCGAGGGCCCTCAGCCCTTTGACTCCGCGCCGTCCGATCACGATCAGTGAGGACTGTGCAGCTTGCGCGCTTCCGGTGATCCGCTCGGCCACCTGGCCCGGCTTGTCAACGACCCTCGGTTGGTATCCGGTCGCCTTCTCGATCACGGTGAGCTGCTTCAGCACCTCCCGGTAGCGCGCGGGAGACATGCCGCCGGGGACATAGACCAAGCGCAGCTCGGATTGCCTTGCCTCCGCGATGCAGGTGGCGGTCCGGGCCGCCGCCCAGGATCCGGGTGAGCCATCGGTGGCGAGGAGGACCCGCTGCGGAAAATCGTCCCCATCGGCGGTGCGCCGTGCCACCAGCACCGGGCCCTCGGCTCGATGGGCGATCTGGGTCGCGGTGCTGCCCAGCATGACTCCGCCCAACCAAGAGCCGCCGTGACAGCCGACCACCAGTAGGTCATGATCGGCGGCCTCGGCGAGAAGCAGGTCGCTCACCGAAGCGCCCGAGAGCATCGACGTGGACGGGTGCCCACCCCCTTTCCGGGCAAGCGCGCTCGCCTCGTCGAGGGCACTTCGGGCCCGATGCTCACCCAGGTCAGCCTGCGCGGCGAGGCCGACTCCGCGGTCCTCGCACACAGCGACGAAGCTGAGGCGCGTGCCGGGGCCGTCGAGTGCGATCCCTTGCCGTATCGCCTCCTCGCTGCCGCGACTGCCGTCGACAGCGCAGAGGACGTCTCGAAACGGGGGCGGCGACCCCACGCGCTTGACCTCTTCGAAACGCGTTGGGGTCTGGGACTTACGCGCGATGGTGCCTGGCTCGTCCATACAACCCAAGCTATGCCAGCCAATTGCGCTGGGCATCGGTGAAAAGCCGAAGCGATCCGAGTGGCTCTCCCCGATTGTTGGTTTCCTCCCTGACCCAAGGTTGGAAACCGACCAAAATGTGCTTTACAACACTCCCTTTCATCCCTGCCATTCACGGCCTCGGGACGATCTGGACCAGACACGGCGCCTCGTGGACCAGCCGCCGCGTGACCGAGCCGAGGATCACTCGCATCGGCGGGCATAGCCGCGCGATCCCACGACGATCAGGCCCGGGATCTCGAACGTGCGCTGATTCATTTGGCCTCCACACCGCCGTGAGATTTCGAGCTTGCGTCGCCAGGCTAGGCGGATGCGCCGCGACTGCCATCAGGGGAAAGCCGAAGGGCGAGGAGGTGGATAACCCCGATGGCGTCGCCTGTCCGGAACCGGAGAATCGGCAGACCGAGGAGATCCCCTACAAGGAGGAAAGCATGGGGGTAGCAAAGGTCATCGAGATCACGGCGACTTCGGAGCAGAGCTTCGAGGACGCGATCGCACAGGGCATCGGCAAGGCGGCCGAGACGGTGGAGAACATCAAGGGCGCCTGGGTCAAGGAGCAGAAGGTGCTGGTCGAGAACGGCAGCGTGAACGGCTACCGGGTCGACCTCAAGGTCAGCTTTGTCCTCAACTGAGCCCGTAGATGGAGCTGCGCCGTTCGCCGACCGGCGTGACGCGGGCCGGCAGCTGGCCGGGCAATTGACCTCCCTAGCCCCGGAGAACCCAGTCGTGGTCGCCTTGCCCCGTGGGGGAGTGCCGGTGGCGAAGGAGGTCGCCGAGGCGCTCGGGGCGCCGCTGGAGATCCTCGCCGTGCGCAAGCTTGGCGCTCCCCACCACCCCGAGTACGGGATCGGCGCCGTGGCCGAGGACGGCACCTGCGTGGTCGACACCGAAGCGACGCAGGTGCTGCAGATCAGCAACGGCGAGCTCGACGCGATCGTTGCCCGCGAGGCGACGGAGCTCGTGCGTCGGGTGCGCGCCTACCGTGGAGATCGCCCCCCGCTCGACCTCGAGGGACGGACGGTGATCGTCGTCGATGACGGCGTCGCCACCGGGGCTACCGATACGGCGGCGCTGCGCGCGGTGCGTCGTAAGAACCCGCGGCGGGTCGTACTCGCCGTACCGGTATGTGCCCCCGAGCCGCTCGAACGACTGCGGGCCGAGGCCGACCAGGTTGCCTGCTTACGGGTGCCACGCCTGCTGCGCGGCGTGAGCGAGTGGTACGAGGACTTCTCCCAGGTCTCCGACGAGGAGGTGCTCGATGCTCTACGCCCCCGAGCAGACGCTGCTGCGTGAGGCGCAGCCGCTGAGCGGCGCCGAGGACGACTACGACGGCCTGCTCGATCTGGTCGGCGACGCCAGCATCGTCCTGCTCGGCGAGGCCTCGCACGGGACCCACGAGTTCTATCGGGAGCGCGCGCGGATCACCCGCCGCCTGATCGAGGAGCGCGGCTTCCGCGGGGTGGCGGTCGAGGCTGATTGGCCCGACGCCTACCGCGTCAACCGCTACGTCCACGGGGCACCCGAGGATGCCGACGCCGAGGAGGCGCTCCGTGGCTTCCGGCGCTTTCCGACCTGGATGTGGCGCAACGCCGAGGTGCTCGACTTCGTCGGCTGGCTGCGCGCCCACAACGAACGAACCAACTTCGAAGGGGCCGCGAGCTTCTTCGGTCTCGATCTCTACAGCCTCGCCTCCTCGGTCGCCGAGGTGATCGCCTACCTGGGGCGAGTGGATCCGCCGAGCGCCGAGCGCGCCCGCGAACGCTATGCCTGTTTCGAGCACTTCGGCGGCGAGCAGGACTACGGCCGGGCGGTCAGCCTCGGGATCAGCGAGTCCTGTCGCCGGGGGGTGATCGCCCAGCTGACCGAGCTGCAGCGGCTCGGCAACGCCTACCTGCGCCGCGACGGGATCGCCGCCGAGGACGAGCAGTTCTACGCCGAGCAGAACGCCCGCCTCGTCGCCAGCGCCGAGGAGTACTACCGGGCGATGTTCGGCGACCCGGCCTCCTCCTGGAACCTGCGCGATCGCCACATGGCCGAGACGCTCGGCCGCCTCACGCATCACCTCGGCCGTCACGGCGAACCGCCGCGGATCGTCGTCTGGGAGCACAACTCCCACGTCGGCGACGCCCGCATGACCGAAATGAGCCGCCGCGGCGAGCTCAACGTCGGCCAGCTGGCGCGGCAGCGTTGGCCCGATCACGTCGCCCTGGTCGGCTTCACCACCTACTCGGGGACCGTGACCGCGGCCTCGGCCTGGGACGCGCCCGCCGAGCGCAAGCGGGTCCGGCCCGCGCTTGCGGAGAGCTTCGAAGCGCTCTTCCACGAGCTCGGCCAACCCCGCTTCATGCTCGACCTGGTCCGCGGCGACGCCGCGCAGGCATTGGTCGAGCCGCGACTGGAGCGGGCTATCGGCGTCATCTACCGGCCCGAGACCGAGCGCCAGAGCCACTACTTCTTCGCCCACCTGGCCGGCCAGTTCGATGCCGTCATCCACATCGACGAGACCCGGGCGGTCGAGCCGCTCGAGCGCACCGCCGGCTGGGAGGTCGGCGAGCCGCCCGAGACCTACCCGAGCGGCCTCTGAGGAAGACGCGATGGGCATGAAAAGCATTCGCGTCGGCCGCCTCGCCGGCATCCCGATCGGGGTGCAGCCGTTGTGGATCGTGATCGTCGCCCTGATCACCTGGTCGCTCGGGGCCGTCTACTACCCCGACCTGGTTGACGGGATCGGCCCCCTCGCCGCCTACGGGCTGGGACTGCTCAGCGCCCTGCTGCTGTTCGCCAGCATCCTCCTGCACGAGCTGGGCCACGCGGTGGTGGCGCGCCGCAACGGGGTCGAGATCGAGGAGATCGACCTCTGGCTGCTCGGCGGCGTGGCTCGCATGGCGGGCTACCCGAAGACGGCAGCGGCCGAGCTGCGCTTCGCGATCGCCGGGCCGGCGGTGACGCTGCTGATCGCGGCGATCTTCGCTGCGATCGCGGCGGCGCTGCCGAGCTCCTCGCCGGCCGCCCTGCGCGCCCTCGTCGACTACCAGGCGTTCGTCAATCTGGCGATACTCGTCTTCAACCTCCTGCCCGCCTTCCCCCTCGATGGCGGCCGCGTCGCCCGGGCGCTGATCTGGGGGCGGATCGGCGACGTCGAGCGGGCCACCGCGATCGCCGCCTCGATCGGGCGGGGCTTCGGCTTCGGGATGATCGCGCTCGGGATCGCCGGCACCCTGCTCGGTGCCGTCGGCGGCATCTGGCTGGCGCTGATCGGCCTCTTCGTGATCGCCGCCGCCAAGGCGGAGGAGAGGGGGCTGCACGTCCGCGTCGCCTTCACCGGCCGCGAGGCGGGACGGCTGATGTCGTCCCCGGCGATCACGATCCCGGCCGACCTCAACGTCGCCGCGGCGGTCGAGAACTACTTCGTCCGCTACCGCCACACGGCCTTCCCGGTTACCGGAGACGACGGCCTCGTCGGCCTGGTCAACCTCGAGGCGGTCGGGCGGGTGCCGGCCGCGCGACGGGCCGAGACCCCTGTGGGGCAGATCGCCATTGACGATCCGGCGCTCGTGATCGATCAGCACCAGGACGTCGCCGAGCTCCTCGAACGGCCTGCCTTCCAGCGAGTCGGCAGGGCGGTCGTGAGCGCCCCCGGGCGCGAGCTGGGAATCGTCTCGATCACCGACGTCAACCAGGTGATGCGTGCGCTCGACCTTGCCTCTGCCGCATGAAACCGGGCTCTCGAACCAGCCGTGAAACCAAGAGGAGATTGCGATGACCAACGAGACGATCACCCTCGAGATATCGAAAGCAGACGCCGAGGTGCTGCTGGGCGTGCTGTCCTCCGAGCGCTACAACGCCGACGTCGAACCGGTCTGCAACGCGGTGCGCGAGCAGATCGACGAGAAGTTAGCTGAGCTGGGCTGATGGAGCAGAGCAGCATGGCGAGTCAGAGAGAAGCCCAGCAGCCGGTGCGGATGCTGGTCGGCTTCGACGGCAGCGAGGGTGCCTATGACGCGGTGGCGCTTGCCCGGAACCTGGGTCCCGGCTCGACCGTTGTCCTCGCCTACGTCCTTCCGCACGAGGATCCGCTTGCACACCACTACAAGCTGCTCGCACCCGACGACCCACCGGTGGCGCAGGGATTCTTCGACCGGGCCGTGGCGACACTCGATGGCTTCGAGACGGAGCTGCGCAGCTACGTCGGCGCCTCTCCCGCCCACGTTCTCTGCGACCTCGCCGACGACGAAGACTTTGACATGGTCGTCGTTGGCTCACCTCACCGGAGCGCCCTCGGACGGGCGCTGATCGGAAGCGTCGCCGAAGCCCTGACCCACGGCTCGCGTGCCCCGGTCGCCCTGGCGCCGCGCGGCTATGCCGAGACGGCGCCCGACTCCCTACGAGCGATCGCGGTCGCCTACGACGGAACGCCGGAGTCAGACGCGGCTCTGCGCCAGGCTGAAGGCATCGCGCTCGCAACCGGCGCCTCACTCGAGGTGCTGACCGTGGTCGGCCCCTCGGCGGTGGTGCCGAAGGTGCTAATAGAGAGCCGCTCCCCCATCCCTGAGCCATACGCCGTGGTCGAAGAGGCCGTCGCCGGGGTCGACCAGGCAGTCGAGGTGCACGCCCACGAGCTGATCGGCCCGATCGCGGAGGCGGTGGCAAACGCCTGTGAGGACGTCGGCCTGCTGATCTCGGGCTCGCGCGACTACGGACCCCTGAAGCGGGTTCTGGTCGGCTCGGTTTCCTCGCGGCTGATCCACACGGCGCCGTGTCCGGTGCTGGTGGTGCCTCGCCCAACCTAAGCCAGGAGCCACTTCTTTGCCCCGGCGGTGCGCGCTTCCATTACATGGTCGACCCCCGTCGACCGCGACACCTTGGAGGCGATTTCGAGGTCATCTCAGCACTGCGCGAAGATCACCGGACGCCTTCCGGCAAGACACAGCAATTCTTGTATGCACACTTCCAACGACAAGGCTGACCAGAGGCTCAGTGATTGACCTGTGGGGTGCGCAAACCCGATCGTGGCCGAGGAGGCGCTCGTCTCCGGCTGGTGGCCGTCGGGCCTCGGCGAAGAAGCTGCGGTGCCTTTGCTCGCCTCTGCGTCTGGTGACCGAAATGGCGAGGCTGGCCTCTGCTAC
>JAENWU010000042.1 GCA_016649905.1 Thermoleophilia bacterium | reverse complement strand
TCCCCGGCATGGTCGTCGCCGGCGACGCCGCCAGCATGGTCAACATCCCGACCCTGAAGGGCGTCCACTACGCGATGCACGCGGGGATGTACGCGGCGGAGACGATCGTCGAGGCGCTCAAGCAGGACTCGGTCAACTTCGAGGCCTACGACGAGAAGGTTCACAACTCGGCGATCGAGAAGGATCTCTACCGCTCCCGCAACGTCCGCCAGGGATTCTCGAAAGGCTTCTTCGTGGGGGGCGCGATCGCCAACGGCTGGGCGCTCACGAACGGCCTCTTCCCACCCGGCCACTGGAAGCAGGAGCACGACTCCGAAGTCCCGATGGAGATCGGCAAGGCCGGCGACTCATACGTCAAAGCCGACAACGAGATCACCTTCAACAAGCTCGATTCCGTCTTCCTCTCCGGCAACGCCACCCGCGACGACGCTCCCAACCACGTCCGCATCCAGACTCGGGTGCCGCGCGAGATCGCCCAGACCTGGGTCTCGATGTGCCCGGCGCAGGTCTACGAGATCCCCGACGATCAGCCGCAGAACGGCTCCGCCGAGGTCGACGTCCACGTCACCGCCTCCAACTGCGTCCAGTGCGGCGCGATCACCGCCAAGGGCGGCCGCTTGACGCTGCCCGAGGGTGGCGACGGCCCGCTCTACCAGGAGACGTAGGCGCAGCCCTACAGCCGGGTTCGGAAGTGGCTGCTTAGATGCTGCCGCAATGATTGGCGATTTTCGAGCGCTCAGGTATTGGCTCTTGGCGACCTGCTTCGCTGTCGCAGGAATGCTCGTCGCACCTACCTGGGCAGCGGGGCTCGAGGTCTCGATGGGCGACTCCTACTCGTCGGGAGAGGGTGCAGGCGATTTCGATTTCGGCACGCGAGACCACGTCGGCAATGGATGTCACCGCTCCCGCCACGCCTGGCCGAGGCTGCTCGGGGTAGGAGCGGGCGCGCATTTCGCTTGCTCGGGCGCGACGACCGAGGACTTCGTGGTTCCGCAGAAGGTCGGCCTTCGCGCGGGTGCTGACGGCGCTGCGCAGCTAACCAGGCTGCAGGCACTCGTAGCGACCGAACCGATCTCGCGCATCTTCGTGACGGTTGGCGGCAATGACCTTGGCTTCGCGAGCATCATCCGCCACTGCGTAGCCGGCAACTGCATGCGCGACATGGAGAATCACGAGCTAAAGAAGCTGTCAGGGGAGGTTGTGCCGAAGGTGATCACCACCCTGGTTGCGGTAAAACAGTTCTCCGGCGGCGCCGACGTTGTTCTGGTCGGCTATCCCGATCTGATCCCTCCCTCCTCCCGCCCGTTGACCAAGTGCGGCTGGCTCACCGATCAGGAGAAGCCGCGCGTGCGCCGGATCGAGGCCGAGCTGGACTCGGGACTGGCGAGAGCGGCTGCCGCGGCAGGCGTCGCCTTCTTGTCGATCCGCTCTGCGCTTGCCCATCACGAGCTCTGCACCAAGGACTCCTGGGTCGTTCCCGTCGCCAGGGGGAACCTGCTTGCCACTGGGCAGGGGCATCCCAATGTTGCCGGTCAGCACGCGATCGCCCAGACTGTTGGCCACGCGCTGGACACCGGTGCCGGCGTCGTGCCGCCGCCGCCAGCCGGCTGCGCGCCGGCTACGAACGTGGCCGCGATCATCGACGACTCCGGTTCGATGGAAGGCAGCGACCCGGACGGAATCCGCGCCGGCGCGATGCAGCTCCTAATCACCAAGCCCGGGGGGCAAGACCGAACTCTAGGTGCGACGGAGTTCGGAACTGAGGCGGGGCCGCTATTCGCACCCGGGCTGGTTGGCTTAGGGTCGACGTCGATGCTGAGCTCACTCTCCTACCTCGACGACGACGGTTTCGGGGGTGGCGAAGCCGGCACCGATTACAACGCCGCCTTCAAGGCGGGTTCGGACGCCCAGCCCGCCGCCGACGCTCGCATCTTTCTCACCGACGGCGGGCACAACGAAGGGCCCTACGAAAATGGCCATCGGGGCGGGCCGCGAACCTATGTGATCGGTTTGGATATCGGACCGGCGGGAGAAGGAAACGGAGATGCGGATCAGCTGCGTCGGATCGCGATTGAGACGGGTGGCGCCTACTTCCCGCTCAAACGCAACCCCTCCGACAGTTCTTCGGTGCAGACGCAGCGCCTGCAGCCGGTCTTCGACGCGATTGACGCGCTGCTGGAGTGCAAGGGGGCGCCGGTCGAATCGGTGAGGACCCTGCGCAAACCGAACACCAAGGCAGCCCCTGTGAGCGGCGGCTTTCTCGGCAACCCCGGCATCGAGGTCGTGCTCAGCTGGACCATTCCCGGGACCGTCGCTCGGGTGGTGGGGGCCAGCGTTCGCAACGCAAACGGCGGTGTCGTCGCAAATCTGACCGGGAAGGTTGTAAAGAAATCGAAGAAGCACCGCCGTGGCAAGCGCTCGCAACGCAACCCGTCGACGCTGGCCACCAGCACTATCGAAGGAGCGACCTTCCAGACCACGACGTTCGCGCGACCACCGCGTGGAACCACGCTCACGGTGCAGATCGCCGCGCCGCAGTTGCCGGCGCCCACCGCCGTCAGCGTCCAGGTGACCCCAGTCCAGAGCTTGCCGCAGGCCGTGACCGGCGCACCCTCGGTGAGCGTGCCGCCCGTAGCGTCCGCACCGCCGCCGCAGACGCGTCGCGTCATCACCGTCGACAACCGTGTGACCAATGGCGCCGGGATGCGCGAGGACTCGACTCCGGCCAGGTTGACGACCCAGCCGTGGATCTTCTGCGGTAGCCGTGGTTGCAACATCAACGGCACCGAGCGCTCGAGCGGAGGGACCTACGATGCGGCGGTATGCCAGACCAGCGGCGAGCGCACCACGAACGGCAATGATCATGACGCCAGCGATGACGCCAATCCGGAGCGGTTCGAATCAACGCGCTACTACGGGGCCCGACTCGCTGACGGCACTTTCGGCTACGTCAGCGAGGTCTGGATCCGCGCCGCCGACCGTGGCGGGCTGGGACTGCCGGCCTGCTAGCTGAGGGCGTTAGCCGACGAGGAGCCGAACAGGCGGGTACGCAGACCTCGCCTAAGATGCCGCGCTAATGGTGCGGGACTCCCAACTGTTCGACGAGGGTGAAGCGCTCGGCGAGTTTCGAATCCTGGGCCGTCTAGGCGAAGGGGGGATGGGGGTCGTCTATCTCGCCCGCGATGAGCGCCTCGGGCGCCAGGTCGCACTGAAGGTGATCGCTCCCCAACTGGGGAGCGACCCGGAGTTTCGGGAGCGCTTCGAAGCAGAGGCGCGCAGCGCCGCCGCGATAGATCATCCCAACGTCGTGCCGATCTACTCGGCGGGCTCGCACGAAAGTGTCTTCTTCATCGCGATGAGATTCGTTGACGGGGTGGACCTGCGGACCGAGCTGCTCGAATCAGGTCAGCTCGATCTGGAGGTCGCGCTCGCAGTGCTGGATGATGTCGCCGCCGCCCTCGACGCCGCCCACGAAGCGGGCCTCGTCCACCGCGACGTCAAGCCGGCCAACATCCTCCTCGCGGGTCGCTCGAACCCGACCGTCTACCTGACCGATTTCGGGCTGACCAAGGGCATGCAGGGGAGCGGCGCTCAGCTGACGGGAACCGGGCAATGGATCGGCAGTGTCGACTACGTCGCCCCGGAGCAGATGACGACCGGCTTGGTCGACGCCCGTACCGATGTCTACGCGCTCGGCTGCGTGCTCTTCGAGGTGATCTCCGGTTCACCGCCCTTCTCGGGCTCGGACATGCAGAAGATGTGGCACCAGGTCAACGAGCCGGTGCGCTCGCTTTCAGAGTCGGGCAGACTGCACCCGCTTGACCCGGTGATTGCGCGCGCCACCGCGAAAGAGCAAGATGATCGCTATCCCTCCGCCGGCGACCTGGCGCGGGCCGCGCGAGCGGCAATCGCGGGGACCGAACCCACCCTGGACGAGCATAGTGTCGCCGCCGGAGCGGCTGCAGCCGGGATGGCCAGCGGTGGAGGCGTGGACCGGACGCGGACGATGCGGGCGGCTATTCCGCGCGAGCGGTCGGAGTCGGCGACGACGCGGATGCAGGCGCCGACGCTGCCGCCGCGAGCGCCAGGGCACGGAGGTGGCGGTGGGGTCTCGACCAGGCTGGCCGCCCTGGTCGGAGCCTGCGTCGTCCTCGCAGCCGGCTTGGTAGTCGGCGCCCTGGTGCTGGCGAGCGGGGACGAAGGATCGCAGTCCCGCACGGTGATCAACAAGTCCGTGCAGACGGTTACGACCGAATCCGCGCCCGAGGAAGCCGAAGCCACTGAGAGTGCTTTCGAAGAGCCCGCGCCCGAACCGGACGCGGTGGCGCCCTCAGGGTTCACGACCTACGACCGCAACCTCTACGCGGTCGATATTCCCGAAGGCTGGGAACTGGACGAAGACGAGGTCTTCAACGGCACCTACTACGAGAGCACCTGGCACCCGGCCGGCGATGCCGAGACGACGATCCTGATCGATTCGCAGACGCCGGCTCCGCCCGTGCCAGCAATCACCAGCGCCGAAGAGGTGCGCGCGCAGACGTCGCAGACCGACGGCTACGTCGAGCGCTCGTTCGAATCGACGGTTCTCGCCGGCCTGCCGGCGGCCCGCTGGGTCTTCGACGCCCATGGCGATCGTCGCGTCGACTACTTCGTCAACAGCTGCGACGCCGGGATCGCCGTGCTTGGATCAACGAGCCCGGTGGCGTTCGGGGCACTGGCCGGTCTCTTCCACGAAGTCGCCACCTCCGTGCGCACCGACTGCTGACGTTCAGGGCGAGACGTATTTAGCGTACGACTCGGGAAAGCGAAGAGCCCGGGCTTCGCGGGCGCGCAGGTCGGCTTCCTCGGGGGTTCCGAAACTGCCGGAGAACACGACCCAGTACCCGGGGGAGAGGCTGCTGAAGTTACTGCTGTAGAGGACGCCTGCTTCGAGCCCGCGCTCGAGGGCCCGGTCCTGCCACTCCCTGGCGCCGGCTTCGCTCGAGAAGGCGCCCAGCATCGCCGAGTAGGCGCTCCCTCCCGACCAGTCTTCAGTTGCGCCAAGTTCGAGGTCTTCGGTGCCGCCACTTTCGGCCTCCTCGGTGCCCGCATCCGTCGAGGACGCCGAAGCTGCTTCGCGTACGACGGTGGTCGCCTTAGTGGGACCCGAGTCGCTCCCGGCGATCACGATCGCGCCGGCGATCAGTCCCGCTCCGAGGATTGCCGCCGCCGCTGCGATTAGCGGCGTCCGGCTCGACTTCGGGCTATGTTCCGCGCTAGCCCGACGGGGTGCGTCCGGTGGCTTCGACATCCGGGTCGTCGCCAGGTCGCGAAAGGAAGCCGGAGCGCGGCCGGTGCGGGTACGTGGGTCGAGTCGATCGGCTGCGGGCTCGGTCAGGCCCTCGGCGGCCGGGCCGACCGCGACGCTGCGCTCTGCATCTTCGACGCGGCCTCCTACTGCTGCCGCACTTGCTGCCCGGGCGAGGTCACCCGCCGAAGGAAAGCGGCCGCGGGGATCCTTGGTGGTCGCACGTTCGAGGACCGCGCCGAGCTCGGCTGCCTGATCGACGTCTACGGTGTCGAACGGCGGGAACGGCTCGTTCACGTGCCCCCACATTTTCTGCATGTCGTTGCCGGCGAAGGGAACGGTGCCGGTGAGGCACTCGAAGAGCACGCAGCCGAGTGCATAGACGTCCGTGCGAGCGTCGATCGTGCCCCCTTGGATTTGCTCGGGAGCCACGTAGTCGATCGTCCCGACCCACTGGCCCGTGCCGGTCAGCTGGGTGCCGGCGTCCCCGCTGCCCTTGGTCAGGCCGAAGTCGGTGAGGAACGCGCGGCCCTGACCCGCGGCACCGTCGAGAAGGATGTTGCCCGGCTTGACGTCGCGATGGACCATTCCCGCCGCGTGCGCGGCGTCGAGCGCCGCTGCCACTTCGCCGAGGATCGCGACGGCGACGGCGACCTCGAGCTTGCCAGCGCCGGCCAGCGCCGCTCGTAGGTCGGTGCCATCGACGTAACGCATGGCGATGTAGAGCCTGCCGTCGATCGTGCCCGACGAATAGATCGTGACCACGTTGGGATGGTCGATCGCCGCCGCGCTGCGCGCCTCGGCGATGAAGCGGCGACGGAACTCCTCGTCGCGAGCGAGGTGGGGAGTGATCACCTTCAACGCAACCCGGCGTTTCAGGCGTTCATCCTCAGCTAGATAGACCACACCCATTCCGCCCTCGCCGAGCTTGCGGATGACCCGAAAGTCACCCAGTACGTCGCCAGCCTCGAAGCCCCTCGCTCCCACGATCACGACCGTCAGGGTAACCGGTGCGGCCAGTAGTCTCCGCGTCGAGAACATGACTATTCGACGGCGGGGTTCCGGGTGAGTCCAAAGCTGGCCATCACGGTCGGTGTGTTGATCGTGTTCGCGGCGGCGATCGCCGCCGCGGAGGTGATCGACGCCAGTCGTGACGAGGTGAAGGAAGCACCGGGGACGGCCGCCAAGTCCACCGGAAAGCAGAAGCGGGCGTCGGAATCCACCGAACCCGCAACCAACACCGTGCCACCAGCCACCGGTGGTGTGCAGCCGGGAGAGGGTTCGAAAGACCCGCTGAAGGGCGGTGCCGATGCTTCCTGGGCGGAATTCGCCTCTTCGACGCCTAGTGAAATTGGCCTAGCGGTGGTCGGGATTGGCTCGGCTGAATCAGCAAGAACTTTCGGCTCGCTCCAGTCCGGCCACGCTTGGAGCAGCATCAAGGTCCCGATCGTGGTGACGCTGATGGCTGAGCGCGAAGCGCAGGGGGAAGAACTCGATGGTGAAGAGAAGGCGCTGGCGCGTTCGGCCCTCACCGCCTCCGACAACGCCGCCGCGGCGAGCCTCTTCCAGCGCCTCGAAGAAATGAACGGGGGCCTCGAAGGTGCCAGCCGCGCGGTCTCGGAAACGGTGAGTCGGGCGAGCGGGACCTATACCGAAGTCGCCACCGCGCCGCCGCCATCCGGTGCGGTCTCCACCTACGGTCAGACCAACTGGTCGCTGGCGGCCTCGGCGGAATTCTTCGCCGCCCTCAACGAGGGTTGCCTGGTTGGGGAACAGGAGACCTTGGAAACCCTGGCCCTGATGAGCGAAGTGATCCCCGAACAGCAGTGGGGCTTGCTGGCCGGCGGCTTCGGGCCAGGAACGGCGCTTACCTACAAGGCCGGATGGGGTCCCGAGGGAGGCGCCTCGGGACCGTACCTCGTGCGGCAGAGCGGCATCGTCGCCGGTGACGGCGGAGCGGTGGCGGTGGCGATGATGGCGATCGACGAATCGGGCTCCTTCGAGGGAGGCGTAGCCGCGCTGGGCCGCATCGCGGAATGGCTGAAGGAGAACCTGAAGTCGCCGCTGCCCGCGGGAACCAGCGGCTGTGGCTAGTTAATCGTCGATGTACACGGCGGCATTGTTGCCGCCGGTGCAGGTGACCGGCGCGCTTCCGCTGCAGGAGAGGTCGTAGGTGATACCCGTTTCCGGGCTGTAAGCCCTGAAAGCCGTGGCGCCCCCGCTCTGCCTGTATTCGCGGGCGACGTTGAGAGCGAACGGGCATGAGGTCGTGACATTTCGAGCCCAGACGCCCGCGCCGCAGGGCCTACCGTCGGGGGGAATGGTGCTTGGGGGTTCCGGGGTCTTCCGCTCGGGATCCGGCTTCTGCTGTTGGGGTTGTGGGCTAGTTCGGTCCTGGCCGCTCACCTGCGAAACAGCGGTCGGTTCGTTCGGTGAGCTGTCGCTGCCGGCGATCACCACCGCCGCCGCCAGTAATCCCGCCGCGATCACGACCGCGCCACCGATGATCGCCGCCGTTCGCGTCGCATTCGACCCGGAGCCGGAGCCCGAACCGGTCGGCTGCGGCTCTCGTCGGGGCGGCGGCTGCGGCGGTCTGCGCGGCGGCAGCGTCGGTCGACCCGCCACGGTAGGCGCCATCCCCGGCGCGAGGGACTCGGGCTTCGGCAGCTTTCTCGTCTCAGCCACCTCGGCCATACCCACGGCGGCGGCTCCGGTCGCGACGCTTGCCTCCTCGACGTCGACCTCCTCGTCGTGGACGGCTGCGGTCGCTGCCCGCGCCAGGTCACCGGCGGATGGGTAGCGGTCATCGGGGTCCTTGCCGGTCGCCCGCTCGATGACCGATCCCAGCTGGCTCTCCTCGCCATCTTGTCCGGCCGAGCTCGAGGGGAACGGCTCGTTCACGTGCCCCCACATTTTCTGCATGTCGTTGCCGGCGAAGGGAACGCTGCCGGTGACCACCTCATAGAGCACGCAGCCCAGCGCGTAGACATCGGTGCGGGCGTCGATCTTGCCGGCCTTGATCTGCTCGGGCGCGACGTAGTCGATCGTCCCCACCCACTGGCCGGTGCCGGTCAGCTCCACGCCCGCATCGCCGCTGCCACCCTTGGTGAGGCCGAAGTCCGTCAGGTACGCCTTGCCCTCACCGGGCTCGCCTTCGAGCAGGATGTTCTCGGGCTTGACGTCACGGTGAACCAGGCCGGCGGCGTGCGCGGCGTCGAGCGCCGACCCCACTTCGGTAACGATCGCCGCCGCCGCCCGGGCGTCCAGCGGACCACTTTGTCGCAGGGCGGAACGCAGGTTGGTGCCATTGACGTAGCGCATGGCTATGTAGAGGTTGCCGTCGATCGTCCCCGACGAGTACACGGTGACGGCGTTCGGGTGGTCGATCGCCGCCGCGCTCTTGGCCTCGGTGGTGAACCGCTTGCGGAAGTCATCGTCGCGAGCCAGGTGCGGAGCAATGACCTTGAGTGCAACCCGGCGTTCAAGGCGCTCGTCCTCGGCAAGGTAGACGACACCCATTCCGCCTTCGCCGAGCTTCTTGATGACTCGGAAATCACCCAGTACGTCACCGATACCAACACTGTGGGGCGTGTCGCTCACGGGCGCCAGACTACCGGCAGGGGCTTATGCCTGCAATTCTCTCGCGCATGCCCGAGGAGTCATCTCCAGTCGGTTGGATCGAGATCGAGTCGCGGCGTTACCCGTTGAGTACGAACATGACCCTCGAGGTCGGCCGCTCCTCGCAATCGGATCTTGTACTCGAGGACCCGACCGTCTCGCAGGTCCACGCTCGCCTCGTCCACGCCGCCGAGGGGGTCACCGTTTTCGATCTCGGTTCCCACAACGGAACCTTTGCCGACGGCCGCGCCGTCGGTGAGGCGGGCGCAGCGCTCAATCACCAAGCGATCATCCATTTCGGAGAGTGCCGGGGGCGCCTGGTGTTAGCCGGGGCGGTCGCGACGGATCGGCGGCCGACGCTGCGACGTCACCCAATCGATGCCGAGTTGCGGATTGGTCGTGCTCCAGACAACGACGTGGTCCTCGACGAACCGAACATTTCTCGCTACCACGCCGTGCTGCGAGCCGGGCCGCCACTGTCGGTCGAAGACCTGGGCTCTCGCAACGGAACCCACCTGGGCGCCGACCCCGTTCGCGTCTCAGCTCTCGCTGCCGGCGACGAGATCGGAATCGGTCACTACCGCCTCAACGTCGAGCAGGGCGGCGTCACCCTCGTGGACCAGCGCGACGGCGCCGGGTTGCAGGGTGTGAACCTGGCGGTGACGATCGGCGGCAAGGCGATCCTGCGACCGACCACGCTGACGATTCCCCGCGGTGAGATGCTGGCGTTGATCGGTCCCAGCGGTTCGGGCAAGTCGACCCTGCTGCGCTTGCTCGCCGGCGTCTCGCGCCCGACGTCCGGAGAGGCCACGGTGGACGGGGAGCCGTTGGCCACTCGCCTTTCGGATCTGGGCTACGTCCCCCAGCAGGACACGATCCACGACCGCCTCACCGTCCGCGAGGCGCTCCGCTGCGCGGCGGTCCTGCGGCTGCCCTCGGACACCAGCGAGGAGGAGGTCGCCGTGCAGGTGGAGACGGTGGCGGCGGAGCTAAGCCTGACGCCCTGCCTCGACCGCCTGATCCTGCGGCTCTCCGGCGGCCAGCGCAAGCGTGCCGCCTGCGCGGTCGAGCTGATCGGCCAGCCTTCGATCTTCCTGCTCGACGAGCCGACCAGCGGCCTCGACCCGCCCCTGGAGCGGCAGTTCATGCAGACCGTGCGCGGACTCGCCGACGAAGGCCGCGGCATCGTCGTGACCACCCATGCGACCAGCAGCCTTGCTCTCTGCGACAACCTCGCGATCATGGCGCCGGGGGGAGAGCTCGCCTTCGTCGGCTCGCCCGAACTCGCCTTGGACCGGTTCGAAGTCGGTCACTACGACGAGCTCTACTCGGCCGCACAACCAACTCAGGAATTGGTCGTCGAGGAGCAGCCGCTGGTGCCGCGCCGAATCGGCTGGCTGCCCGACGAAGCGCGCTCGACTGCGGACCGCTCGCTGGTCCGTCAGCTCGCCGCCCTCACGGGCCGCTACGTTCGCACCTTCACGCGGGACCGCCGCACGCTCGCGGTGCTGTTGGGTCAGGTGCCGGTGATCGCGATCCTGATTGCGATTCTCTTCCCAGCCAACCTGCTCGCGTTCCCCGACACGGACCCGACCAAGTCGGCGCAGTTCGCTTTCCTGCTCGTCACCGCGGCCCTTTGGATCGGCTTGATCAGCTCCTGCAGGGAGATCGTCAGCGAGCGCTCGATCGTCCTGCGCGAGTTCGCGGTCGGGGTGCGCCTGAGCGCCTACCTCGGCGCCAAGACGATCGTCCTCTTCACTCTGGCTGCGACCCAGGTCGCCCTGCTGGTCGCCATCGCCACGATCCTGCAGCCCCTGCACATGCCGGCGAGCAACTACCTCGCCCTCTACGGGGTCTTGCTCGCGACCGCCTGGGCGGCGATTGCGATCGGTCTGGCGGTCTCCACTCTGGCCCGAAGCGTCGATCAGGCGACCAGCTTCGTGCCGATGCTCCTGATTCCCCAGTTGCTGTTCGCCGGCGCCCTCGTCACGGTGCAGTCGATGTCGCCGGTGGTGAAGCTGCTGAGCGATCTCGTCGTCGCTCGCTGGGCCTTTGCCGGGGCCGGCAACAGCATCGACCTCAACCTGCGCTTGGCCGGCGATCCCCCGGCCGCCGCAAACTACGGCCACGCCTTCTTCGGACTTGGCGCCGGGGTGGCGATGTTGATCATCGGCGCCTTCGTGGCGGCGGGCTTTGCGATCGTCGCCTTGCTGCTGCACCGTCGCTCCACGAGTTGACGGCGCGGACGATTAGGGTCGCCCGGTGCTGGCGCTGGGCATACTCGCCGCCGTAGGGGCCTCGGTCCTCTACAACACCTCGATCGCGCTGCAGGCGTTGGAGGCGCGCGACGTGCCGCAGCACCATGGGCTGCGGGTCTCGCTGATCGGCAAGTTGGTTCGCAACAAGCGCTGGTTGGGGGCGACGGCATTGGGGCTGCTGGGGTGGCCGCTGGAGATCGTGGCGCTGCTGCTGGCGCCGCTCACCGTCGTCCAGCCCTGCCTGGCAAGCGGGCTGGTCGTCCTACTTTGGCTTGGGGTGAAGCGGCTGGGGGAGGTGCCCGGCGCGCGCGAGTACCTCGCGGTGGCGGCGATCGTCGGCGGCGTAGCTGGGGTCGCCTGGGCGGCGCCCGACCGCACCACCGAACACGCCGACACCTGGGCGATCGCGCTCGCCCTCGGCCTGGTGGCGATCCCGATCGTGGCGCCGTACCTGCTGCGGCGGCGTGCCGCGGCGGTGGGGATCATCGCCGTCGTCAGCGCCGGCTGCGGCTACGCCTGGACGGCGATCGCCAGCAAGCTGCTGACCGATGAGCTCGCCGCCGGGGCACTGCTCGTCGCCGTCGCCTGGCTGGCCACCGCGGTCGCCTCCGAGGCCCTTGCCCTACTCAGCGAGATGAGCGCCCTGCAGCGTCGGCCGGCGACCCACGTGGCGCCGGTCATGTTCGCCTTCCAGGTCCTGGTGCCGGTGATCCTGGCGCCGCTGATCTTCATGGAGCGGTGGTCGACGACGCCGCTCGACGGCGCCGCCCTGGCCGCCTTCATGGCGGTGGCGCTTGGGGGCGTCGTCCTCCTGGCCGGCTCAAAGGCAGTCGGCGCCGTGATCGATTCAGCGCACCGAGAGGGGAGTTGATCGCGACATCCGCCGATCAGCGCCTCTCTCACGCCGGTTTCGCTGGTAGCCTGCCGCCTGCTCGGCCACCCGTAATTAGTCAACCTGCCGCCGAGCGCACTCCAGTCACCCCTCACCAAGGAGCCATCGTAGGGCCCGCAGAGACAACCCGGCCCGATGCGACCAAGTTCGCAATCGGGTTCGATCACCGCGACCGCGCCAGGCTCTTCGAGCTGTGGACGGAGGTGCTCGACTCTGAGCAGTGGTCCGAGGGCGCCAAGCTGGCAGCCTTCGAGCAGCGCTGGTCGCAGTGGAACGGGCTGCCCAGCCTCGGCCTCTCGAGCTGGGCGGGCGGTGCTCTTGCCGCGCTCGAGTTCGCCGGGGTCAAGGGCGAGACGGTGCTCTGCCCGTCCAACACCTTCATGGCGACGCCGCTGGCCGCGATCGGCGCCGGCGCCGAGGTCGAGTTCGTCGACTGCAACCGCAGTGACCTCTGCATGTCCTTCGAGGACTTCGAGCGCAAGGCCGAGCGGCACCAGCCGCGCGCCGCGATCCTCGTCCACATCGGCGGCCACATCGCCTTCGACGCCGAGCGGATCGCCGCCTACTGTCGGGAGAACGGGATCTTCCTGCTCGAGGACTGCGCCCACGCCCACGGCGCCGACTGGAACGGCAGCCGTCCCGGCGGCTTCGGCGATGCCGGCGTCTACTCGCTCTACGCGACCAAGACCGTCTCGACCGGCGAGGGCGGCGTCCTCGTCTCCGCCAACGAGGAGCTGATCGAGTTCGCCGCCAAGTTCCGCAACTACGGCAAGTTCGAGCACGAGGTCGACGGCCTCAACTTCCGGATGAGCGAGTTCACCGCGGCGCTGGCGCTGGTCCAGGCCGAGCGGATGGAGGAGATCGTCGCCTGGAAGAACGACTACGCCCGCGAGCACCTCGACCCGGTCCACCCGGCGCGGCTGGAGCTGCCCGAGGGGATGACCTCCGGCTTCTACAAGTACATCGTCTTCGAGCCGATCGAGAAGTCGACCGGGCGCGTCTACGACCAGCCCTGCCACCGCATCATCGGTCGGTCCGACGAGCTGCCGAACACCGACTGGGTGGCCGAGAACCACTGGTGCGTGCCGCTCTACTACCGCCCGGAGAGCCGCGAGGCGGCGCTGGGCAAGGACGAGGAGGAGGGTTCATGAGGGTTCTGGTTACCGGAGGAGGGGGCTTCATCGGCTCCCACGTCGTCGACCGCCTGATCGATCGCGGGGTGACGCCGCGGATCTTCGACCTCAGCGCCTCGCCCTACCACTCGCCGCTGGAAGTCGAGACCTTCACCGGCAGCATCACCGACCCGGCCAACCTCGACCTGGCGATGCGCGACTGCGACGCCGTGATCCACCTCGCCGCCGTCGCCGACGTCGGCCACGTGCTCGCCGACCCGGTGCTGGCCGAGGAGGTCAACACCCGCGGCACGCTCAACGTGCTCGAGGCCGCCTGCCGGGCGAAAGTGGGCCGCGTCGTCTATGGCTCGACCACCTGGGTCTACAGCGATTGCCAGGAGGCTGCGGTCGACGAGGACACCTTGATCCCCGCGCCGCGCCACCTCTATACGGCGACCAAGCTCGCCGGCGAGACCTACTGCTCCGGGTACGCGGAGCTGTACGACCTCGAGAGCACCGTGCTGCGCTTCGGCATCCCCTACGGCCCTCGCGCCCGCGCCGCCGGCGTCGTCGCCAAGTTCACCGACCTCGCTTTCGAAGGCAAGGCGCTGACGATCGCCGGTGACGGCAGCCAGAGCCGCAGCTTCATCTACGTCGAGGACCTCGCCGACGGCATCGTCGCGGCGCTCAAGCCCGAGGCCGCCGGCCGCACCTACAATCTCTCCGGCGAGGAGGTCGTGACGATCCTCGAAATCGCCGAGCGGGTCCAGGAAAACACCGAGGGCTGCGAGATCGTCCACACGCCGCCGCGGCCAGGCGACTTCCCCGGCAAGACGATCTCCAACGAGCGGGCGCTCGCCGAGCTTGACTGGAAGGCGGAGACCAGCTTCAAAGAAGGGGTCCGCAAGTACGTCGAATGGGTCCGTGGAAGCACTCGGCCGCCGGACCCGATCCCCGGCAAGAAGCCTTCGCTGAACGGCAACGAACACGCCGCCGGCGCGCTTCTGGCCGGCGCTTCGCGGTTCGAAGAGCGCGAGCCGCGCGTGCTCGTGCTGACCGCCGACATCGGCGAGGGGCACGACCTGCCGGCGCGGATCATCAAAGCCGACATCGAAGAAGAACTCCCCGAGGCCAAGGTCGAGATCGACAACGGCCTCGAGGCGATGGGCAAGCTGCTCTCGATGGTCGTCCGCGGCGGTTCCCGCTTCACCTTTCGCTGGGCGCACTGGTTGTTCGACATCCAGTACTGGCTGATCACCAAGTTCGCGCCGACGCGCTGGCTGGCCCACCACCTGATGTACCTGCTCGGCGCTCGCGGCCTGATGAAGATGATCGAGGCGCACGATCCCGACGCCGTCATCTCCACCTACCCGGGCACCACCGCGGTGCTTGGGATGCTGCGGGAGAACCGGCGTTTGGAGGTGCCGGTGCAGTCGGCGATCACCGATCTCGCCGGGCTGCGCTACTGGGTCCACCCTGGAGTCGACATGCACTACGTGACCCACCCGGAGTCGATCGAGGAAGTCGAAAGGCTGGCCGGGCCGGGCAGCGTCGAATGGATGCGGCCGCCGATCTCCCGCGACTTCCTGATGCCGCGCACGCGCCGCGACGCCCGTGAGGCTCTTGGCCTGCCCGCGCACGACCGGATCGTCCTCGTCTCCGGCGGCGGCTGGGGAATCGGCGACCTCGAGGGCGCGATCGAGTCGGCGCTGAAAGGCGACGACACCTATGTCGTTTGCATCACCGGTCGCAACGAAGGCGCCCGCGAGCGGCTCGAGCAGCGCTTCGGCGACAACGAGCGGGTCCGGGTCCTCGGCTTCACCGAGCAGATGAGCGACTGGATGGCCGCTTCGGACGCGATGATCCACGCGACCGCCGGCCTGACCGTGCTCGAGGCGCACATCCGCGGCTGCCCGGTGGTCTCCTACGGTTTCAACGCCGGCCATCTGCGTGCGAACAACGCTGCCTACGATCGCTTCGGCCTGGCCGAAGTCGCCCGCTCCGAGCACGAGCTGGAGTCGATGCTGCGCCACGTCACCCGCGAGCGGCTCTCGCCCGACTCCTCCTTCGCCTCGCTGCCTTCGATCGCCTCGCGAGCGCTGAGCGTGCGCCCGCGGGTGCGTCCGCAGCCGGTCTGGCGGCTGCGCTCCGAGCGGGTCGCCGCCGCCGTCTCATTCGCCGCCGTGGCAATCGTCCTGCTGCTCTCGGTCGTCCACTGGGAGAGCCCCTGGAGCGTCGCCAAGCCGGTCACCAGCCGGGTCCACTTCGGCCAGGACAACGACCAGAAAAGCACCGCCAAGCCCGCGGCGCAGCAGACCGGCAGCTCGCAGACGTCGGCGATCACGCCGGACTCCCAGGCAGCCGCGGCAACCGCCGCCCCTTGATCGCTGCTGCTGTCGGGGCCGGGATCGGCGCCGCCGCGGTCGCTTACGCGGGACCGGCTCTGGCACCGGTGGTGCCGCCGCTCGGCAGGGCGCTCGGGGTTGTGCTGCGAGAGGAGGGGGAGGAGGGGGTCGCGCTCACCTTTGACGACGGCCCGCACCCGCAGGGCACGCCGGCGGTGCTGGAGATCCTCCGTGAGGCCGGCGCTCGCGCCACCTTCTTTCTCGCCGGCGAGCAGGTGGTGCAGCGACCGGCGCTGGCGGCCGAGATCGTCGCCGCCGGCCACCGCGTCGAGCTGCACTGTTTTCGCCACCGCAACCAGCTGCGGCTCGGAGCTCGGGCGCTGCTGGCCGATGCCGATCGCGCCAAGTCCGTGATCGAGGAGGCCAGCGGGCAGCAGGTGCTCGACTACCGGCCGCCGTACGGGATCTTCAGCGCGCTCGGCCTGCGCGCCGTGCGCAGCCGCGGTTGGAGGCCGGTCCTCTGGTCGCTCTGGGGCCGCGACTGGGACAGGCGAGCGACGCCGAGCTCAATCGCGCGTCGCGCGAGCGCCGGCGCCCGGGCCGGGGACGTGCTGCTGCTACACGATGCCGACTACTACAGCGCGCGCGACTCCTGGGTCCGCACCGCTGCGGCGCTGCCGATGATCCTCGAGGAGCTCGAGGAACGGGGACTGAGATCGAGGCTGCTCCGGCGCTGAGTCGGCGGGGCCAGCGTCCAGACGTCGCAACCCGCGAATGCTTCGTCGAGTTGTTGCGCCATGGTGCTCCTCGGCCGATCCTGGTCGAAGATCTGCTTGGACATAGCTCTCCGTCCTTGTAGGGGGGTTGGGAAAGATTCGCTCCCCAGTCGGACGAAATATCTGCACTTTGCGAAAAAGCCGGGAAATTGGGGAAAATCGGCCGCTACGGCGTTCCCGCGAACTGCGCGATCTCGTCCGCCAGGCGCTGCGGCTGGTCGAGCGAGATGAAGGTGCTGGAGTCCAGGATCTGCACGATCCGGGCGTTCCCCGCTTCGCTGGCGAGACGCTCCGCGTAGGAGATCGGAAAGTACTTGTCGCCCGGGGCCCAGGTCAGCAGGATCGGCAGGTCGGAGCCGCGCAGCTTCGCCGCCGCCTCCAGCGTGTAGCGCCGGTGCATCCCCACCGTGACCTTCTTGAGATCGCGCATGACGCCGCGGTCGCTTCTCGCCGGCTCCATCCAGGAGGCGATCAGCTCGTCCGGGATGCCGGTCTTGGCGAAGGGCCGGAAGGCGCGGCGGGCGACGGCGCCGATTCGGAACGGGGCCGAGAGCAGAGTCATCCCGCCCGGCAGCTTCGCCAGCGGCGGCATCGTCTTGAAGATCCCCGGCGGGAAGTTCTCGTGGGTGTCGCAGTTGGTGAGGACCAGGCGAGCGATCCGCTCGGGGTGGCGGGTCACCAGCACCTGGGACATGGCGCCACCGGAGTCGTTGCCGACGATCGTCACCCGCTCGAGGTCGAGACGGGCGAGGAAGTCGGCGATGATCGCGGCGACTCCGGGAGGGGAGAGGTCGGCACTCGGGTTCATCGGGACCCGCTGCGCGCCGATCGGCCAATCCGGCGCGATGCAGCGGAAGCGGTCGGCGAGGCGGTCGACGACCCCGTCCCAGAGGCGGCCGTCGACGAGGTAGCCGTGGACGAAGACGATCGGCGGACCCTCACCCGCTTCGCGGTAGCGGATCGTTCCCGCGTCTAGGCGAATCTCCTTACGCTGGTCTCCATTGCTCATTTGGTCCCCCTGGGTAGCCACACCGCATGAGACGGTGCTCTGGATTCGCCGACCGCAAAAGACAGTGCTGGATCTGTTCCCTGTCCCTGTCCCTGGGTTCATTGCTCTTCTAACATACAGACAGTATGAATGTAGACCCCGCCAATCCTAGAAAGCCGCAAAAAGCGGAGAAACAGCGCCGTAGCCAGGCCGAGCGAACCGAGGCGACGCGGACCGCCTTGATCGCCGCCGCCCGCCGGCTCTTCACCGAGCGCGGCTACGACGGCGTCGGCACCGAGGAGATCGTCCGCGCCGCCGGAGTCACCCGCGGTGCCCTCTACCACCACTTCGGGGGCAAAGCGGAGCTGCTCGAGGCGGTCTACGAGCGGCTCGAGGCGGAGTCGACCGAGCGGGTCGCCCGGATCGTCCTCGGCTCGGAGCTGGAAAGTCCGTTGGAGGCGATGAAGGCTGGGATCGAGGCATTCCTCGACGAATGCGCGGAGCCGGAGCTGCAGCGGATCGCCCTCCACGATGCGCCCGCGGTGCTGGGCTGGGACCGCTGGCGGGAGATCGCCGCCGCCAACGGGCTGGGGCTGATCGAGGCCAGCCTGGCCGCGGCGATCGAGGCGGGGGAGATCCGCGCCCTGCCGGTGAAGCCGCTGGCACACCTCCTGCTCGGCGCCCTCGACGAGGCGGCGATGCTGGTCGCCCGTAGCGACGACCCCGTCGCCAGAGCCGAGGTGACGACGGTGCTGCTAGCTCTGCTCGAGAGCTTCGCTGTCGCCGACGCGCCGTAGGCGGACCGTCATCTCGCCGCCGGCGATGTCGAGCTTCTCATCGGTGGCGAGCCGGCGTGACTCCTTTTGTGCGTACATCCGCACATCGGCGAGTTGCATCGCCTCACTGGGAGTCGCCGCTTCGCGCGGGATCGCGACGGTGCCCCAAGCGGCACCTACCTCGAAGCCGGTGCCGTACGCGGTCAGTGCCTCGGCTGCGCGCTTGGCGACGGCGTCGTGGAGCCCTTCTTCGCCGCCGATCAGGACCGCGAACTCGTCGCCGCCGATCCGGTAGGCGAAGCCGCTGCCCCTGGCTGCGCCGCGGAGTTGGTGGCCGAGCTTGGTCAGCATCGCGTCACCGGCTGGGTGCCCGAAGGTGTCGTTGAAGCGCTTGAAGCCGTTGAGGTCGAGCAGCACCAGCGTCAGCGGCTCCGTGGCCGCCCGTCCGCAACGTTCGGCGAGGTCTACCTGCAGCCGTCCCTGATTGCCGCGGTCCAGTAGATCTCGCCCGCCGCCCAACAGAAGATCGCCGCCGCCAGCGCGTACCAGGCGCCGCGCTCGCGATCTGAGTCGCGGCCCTTCAGCACGCAGGCCAGGCCGGCGCCGATGATCACGGCGTCATAGAGGGGACCGTTGACCGCGGAGTCGAACTGCGAGCCGCCGATCCCGAGCCAGTCGTGCGCCGTGAGCAGCGCCGCGCCGCCGAACAGCAGGGCGCCGATAGCCGCCTTCAGAGCGCTCTGGGGGCCGTGGTCCCGGGTTTGGCGTCAGGCGCGCTCACACGGGGGTATCGGCAGCACTTGCGCGGTTCTCTAGACTTAGAAGTGATGAAGTCAGCAATTCACCCCACTTACACGCTTGCCAACGTGCATTGCTCGTGTGGCAACCAGTTCTACACGCGCTCCACCAAGGACGATCTTCACGTAGAGCTCTGCTCGGAGTGCCACCCGTTCTACACGGGCAAGCAGAAGCTGGTTGACACCGGTGGCCGCGTCGAGCGCTTCCAGCGCCGCGCCGCCAAGCACAGGGCCGGCAAGTAGTCCAATGAGCCCGCCCGCGGGCTTGACTCGGGCTTCCCATGCCCCCTCGGAGGGGCGGACTGGCGCTGGGCGCGACGGCGATGGCGACCGCGAGGTGCGGATGCCCGATGGTGCCCTGGTTGCCAAGCGCGATGCTCCCGTCGGCGGTCAGGCGGTGCTCGAGGGCGTGATGATGCGCGGCGTCTCGGTCTGGGCCGTCGCCGTCCGCACGCCAGAGGGCCAGCTCGAGATCGAGTCCGACACGCTGGTCCCCTGGGCCAAGCGCCACCGGATCTGGCGCCTGCCGGTGATCCGCGGCGTCGTCGCCCTCGGCGAGTCGATGAAGATCGGCTTCAAGGCCCTGGCGATCTCCGCCAACGCGCAGCTGGAGGAGGACGAGGAGGGCGAGAAAGAAGAAATCGGCGGCTGGGTCTGGGGCCTGACGATCATGTTCTCGCTGCTGCTCGCGGTCGGCCTCTTCTTCGTCGTCCCGGTCGGGCTGACCAGCCTGATCAAGGACCAGCTCGGCTCGCCGCTGCTGTTCTGGCTGGTCGAGGGGATCCTCCGCACCGCGATCTTCATCGCCTACATCGTCGCGATCAGCAAAATGCCCGACCTGCGCCGCGTCTTCGAGTACCACGGCGCCGAGCACAAGACGATCTCCTGTTACGAGGCCGAAGACGAACTGGTGCCCGCCCGCGCCAAGCTCTACTCGCGCCTGCACCCGCGCTGCGGAACCAGCTTCCTGCTGATCGTGATGGTGCTGGCGATCTTCGTCTTCGCCCCGATCGGGTTGCCCGAGTGGTACTGGCTGCTGCTCTCGCGGATCCTCGGCATCCCGCTGATCGCCGGCCTCTCCTACGAGGTGATCAAGTGGGCCGGCAAAAATCGGCGCAAAGCCTGGGTGCGAGCGGTGATGTGGCCGGGGCTGATGCTCCAGAACCTGACCACCCGTGAACCCGACGAAAAGCAGCTCGAGGTGGCGATCGCCTCACTGAAAGCCGTCCTCGCCCGCGAGAACCCCGAGGAAGCGGCAAAGCAGCAGCACATCGAGATCGTCGCCTAACCGGCGCCCGGCGCCTCTAGGGTTGGTTGCATGATCGAGCAGCTCGTCGAGCAGATTCAGGCCCGCTTCGCGGAGCTTGAGGGGCAGATGTCCGACCCCGCGGTGATCGGTGACCGCGAACGCTACGCGGAGGTTGGGCGCGAGTACCGCGACCTGCAGCCGGCGCGCGAGCTGGCGAGCGAGTACTCGACGTTGAAGGACGACCTCGAAGGGGCGCGGGAGCTGCTCGAGGAGGGTGAGGACGCGGAGCTGCGCAAGGTCGTCGAGGAGGCGCCGGCGCGGATCGCCGACCTGGAAGAGGGGATCCGGCTGGCGATGGTCGAACGCGACCCCAACGACGACAAGAACGTGCTCGTCGAGATCCGCGCCGGGACCGGTGGCGACGAGGCGGCTCTGTTCGCCGGCGACCTCTACAAGATGCTGACGCGCTACGCCGAAGAGCGCGGCTTCGCGACCGAGGTCCTTTCCCAGTCGGCCTCCGAGGCCGGTGGCTTCAAGGACGTGACCCTGGCGGTCAAGGGCGACGGCGCCTACTCCGTGTTCAAGTACGAGGGTGGCACGCACCGGGTTCAGCGGGTGCCCGAGACCGAGTCGCAGGGTCGGATCCACACCTCGACCGCGACGATCGCGGTCCTGCCCGAGGCCGAGGAGGTCGACGTCCAGGTCGACCCCAACGATCTCCAGATCGACGTCTACCGCTCCTCCGGCCCCGGCGGCCAGTCGGTCAACACGACCGACTCGGCGGTGCGTATTACCCACAAACCGAGCGGCATCGTTGTCTCGATGCAGGACGAGAAGTCCCAGCTTCAGAACAAGGACAAGGCGATGCGGGTGCTACGGGCGCGGCTGCTCGAGCGCGAG
This sequence comes from Thermoleophilia bacterium, assembly GCA_016649905.1. GTDB lineage: Bacteria > Actinomycetota > Thermoleophilia > Solirubrobacterales > 70-9 > VAYN01. The sequence goes on along the minus strand of JAENWU010000042.1, from coordinate 2,043 downwards.
ATCGCCGAGCAGCAGGCCAAGATCGCCTCCGAGCGCAAGGCCCAGGTCGGCAGCGGCGAGCGCTCGGAGAAGGTGCGGACCTACAACTACCCTCAGGGCCGGGTCACCGACCACCGGATCAAGCACACCTCCCACAACCTCGACGGCGTCCTCGCCGGCAACCTCGCGGAGTTCACCGACGCCTTGTCAGCCGAGGAGAAGCGCCAGAGGTTGCAAGCTGCCGCCATTGGCTGACGTGCATGACCGGCGGATATCGGTGTCCTCGGTCGCTCGCGTGCAGAGCACGCCACGCTCTCTGCCTCCTTGATCTCCTTGGTCATGCCCGCCAGTGACGCGAGACAAGCTTTGGGTGCCGCCACGGATGGACTGCGAGCGGCCGGAGTCGCAGATCCGCGTTTAGACGCTGAAGTGCTCCTCGCAGAGGCGATGGGGTTGGATAGGGCGATGCTGATCGCAGACGCGACGGCGGCAGTGTCGCCGTCCGCAGCAAGGGCCTTCGGCGAAATGGTCCGACGGCGGTTGCGGCGCGAGCCGGTGGCATACATCGTCGGCCATAAGGGGTTTCGGCACATCGAGCTCGCGGTCGACCGGCGGGTGCTGGTGCCGCGGCCGGAGACCGAGCTGCTGGTCGAAGTCGCGCTCGAGCGGGCACCGGCGCGGCTGCTCGACGTCGGTACGGGCTCCGGCGCGATCGCGCTCGCCGTCGCCGACGAGCTGCCTAGGTGCGAGGTGACCGCGACCGACACCTCCCCCGGCGCGCTCGAAGTGGCGCTGGCGAACGCTGCCCGCCTCGGCCTCGCCGACCGCGTGACCTTCACCCAGGGCACGCTCCCCGAACGCGACGGAGGCGACAAGCCCGGGGCGGGCTTCGACCTCGTCCTCGCCAACCTCCCCTACGTCGCCGAGCGCGACTGGGCCTCGCTCCAACCCGAGGTCACCCAGTGGGAGCCCCGCGAGGCCCTGCTCGCCGGCCCCGATGGCCTCGACGCCTACCGCTCCTTCATCCCCCAGTGTGATCGCCATTTCCCACCCATAGGGGGGGAAATGGCGATCACACCCGGGTCGCGGGGGGCGCTGGCGGTCGAGGTGGGGGAGGGGCAGGCGCTCGCGGTCGCTGAGCTGATGCGGGGGGCGGGATTCGAGGCGATCGAGGTGCGGCGCGACCTCGCCGGGATCGAGCGTGTGGTGGTCGGCGAAGCCCCCGGTCGCTTTTACACGCCAGGGCATGTAAAAGCGACCGAGCCAGGAGAGGAGGAGCGGTGACGGAGCTGGTTTCAGTCGAGGGCGGCGGCGCCGCCGCGCGCGCCGCGCTGGAGCGGACGATCGCCGACGGCGGCGTCGCGGTCTTCCCGGCCGACGGGCTCTACGGGCTCGCCTGCGATCCGCTCGGCCCCGCCGCGATCGAGCGCATCCACCGGCTCAAGGGCCGTGACGACGGCAAGCCCTCGGCCGTCATCTACTTCTCGCCGCTGGCGATGCGGGAGCTCGTCGCCGGCCTCGGCCCACGCACCAAAGCGGCGGTCAGCGCCCTGCTGCCGGGTCCGCTGACGCTCGTCGTCGCCAATCCCGAGGGGCGCTACCCGCTCGCCTGTCGCGAGGACGCCGGCCGGCTCGGCGTTCGCCTGCTCGGTGGGCCGCTGGCCGGGGCGATGTGCCCGATCTTCCAGACTTCCGCCAACCGCAGCGGCGAGCCGGCGCCGGCTCGCTTCGACGAGGTCCTGGACTCGATCCTCGCCGGCGCCGACCTGGCGATCGACGGGGGTGCCCTGACGGGACTGCCCTCGACCGTCGTCGACGTCACCGCGATCGACGAGGACGGCTCCTGGACGATCCTCCGCGAAGGTGCCGTCTCGGAAGGGGACCTGGTCAGTGCCCTCGCCTCTTTTGGGGTCGACTAGAGCGTCTAGTGGTGTGACCACCAACGTTTACCGGTTTCTGGCGGCCTCGGATGATCGCCGTGCGGCGTCCTCAGTCGCCCAAATAGCGCTGCTATTCGGGCTCCCTGCGTCCTGGCCCGACGACCACCGAGTCTCGCCAGATTCC